>DAOVJK010000062.1 GCA_030673265.1 Pseudomonadota bacterium
AATACTCATGAAATATGCGGGTTAGGTGTTGGCAGGAGGACGTAGCAAGATCTTGAAATTAGAAAAATCAAGTTATCTTCACGTCGGTTTAGAGCGCTGGTTTGCTGCCGGCTCAGCAGTGGCATCAACCGGTAAAATCCATGAATTCATCAAGCTGCTTTGCAAGTTCGTCATAGAGGGCAGGATAACGATCGGCATCTTCAGCAAGCGCTGCTGTTTCCAGTTGATGGGCTACTTCCTGTGAAGCCATAGCGCATATTTGTCCTGCCGCGCCTTTGATAGCGTGGGCATACATCCTTACCAGCGACCCGTCACCCGCCTCGATAGCATTTTTTAATTTCTGCAGATTGTCCGGTGCACTCCTGCGAAAGGCTTCGATTATCTTCGGTAATGCCGCTTCCATGCCCTTCATTTTGTTCAGAAATTTTGCCCGGTCATAAACCGGCACTTTTTCTGTTTCGGAGCTATCAGTCTTATTATTGGTTTGTTTCTGCGATTCAATAAAAATGTTCAACCATTTTTCTATAATATTTATTAATTCCTGGGCTTCAATTGGTTTGGCGAGATAATCATCCATTCCTGCCTGGAGGCATTTTTCCTGGGCACCTTTCATGGCATGGGCTGTCATGGCAATGATTGGCACCCGCCGGCCTGGAGGCGAAGCAGCTCCTCCGTCGTCCTCTTTTTGCCTGATTAGTCTGGTCGCTTCATAGCCATCCATTACAGGCATTTCACAATCCATTAATATGATGTCGTAAGGGCGACTTGCCATTGCTTTCACAGCCAGTTGCCCGTTTTCGGCCAGGTCAACCCGAAATGACAGTTTTTCCAGAATGGTCTTGGCAACCAGTTGATTGGTGGCATTGTCTTCCACCAAAAGGATTTTCAATTCACGGCGCTGGGCCTCTGATATCGTATGCCGGGTGATGATCTTGGGGTGCGTTTCATTGGTCAAGGTTTTGCCGCCTGTTCTCAGCAAGGTAAGGCAGTTGTGCAGCATCTGCTTCTGGATTGGCTTGGGGAGGTAGGCCGCAATTCCTTTTCTGGCAAGTCTTTCACCATCACCCCGGCGACCATGGGCTGACATTATCACAATTTTAGTTCTGGATAGTTCAGGATCTGCTGCTATCCTTTCACCCATTGTTTCACCATCCATATCCGGCAGGTGGATGTCAATGATTGCGACCTGGTATGGATCTTTTTCGGCAAGTGCATCCTGCAATAAAACAAACCCTCTTTCTGCATCCGCAACTTCCTGGTGCCGACAGCCCATCTTCTCAAGCGTGCTTGCGAGCATTTTCCGGCTGGTATGATTATCATCTACGACCAGAACCCTGGTCTCTTGAAGACAATCACTAAAAAAAGGCTGTTCCTCTAATTCGTTGACAATTGCTTTTTTGAAGTTTGTTGTAAACCAGAAAGAGGTCCCTTTCCCCAGCGTGCTTTTTACTCCGATAACTCCACCCATAATTTCGACCAACCGCTTGGAAATGGCCAGGCCCAGGCCGGTTCCACCGTATTTTCTGGATATGGATGAATCGGCTTGACTGAAGTTGTTGAATAGAATTTTTTGCTGATCCTCGGAAAGACCTATTCCTGTGTCGGTTATGACAAACCGCAATTCACAATGATCCTGATCTTCATTGAGCAAACTAACCTTGATTGCCACCTCGCCATGGTCTGTAAATTTAATGGCATTGTCGGTCAGGTTCATGATGACCTGACGCAGTCGGCCCGGGTCGCCTGACAACATGGAAGGGACACTTGCTTCAACCAGATTATTGAATTCAAGGTTTTTGCCCATGGCCTTAGCTGTAAGAAGGCTTTTTATGTCTTCTATGGTGGTGCGAAGATCAAAATTTATCTCCTCAAGACCGAGGTATCCTGCTTCGATCTTGGAGAAATCAAGAATGTCGTTGATGATGTTTATCAGGGATTCGGCGCTTTGTTTTGCTATTTCGGCGTATTGCCGCTGCTCCGGTTCCAGAGGAGAATCAAGCAATAGCCCGATCATGCCGATCACCCCGTTCATAGGAGTTCTGATCTCATGGCTCATATGGGCTAGGAACTCACTCTTGGCGCCATTCGACTGCTCTGCCTCGATCTTACCTTTTTTAAGGTCAGTCTGGGCTGCTTTACGGTTCTGGATCTCCTGTTTTAGTTGTTGGACAAGGATGTGTTCGCGGATAACCCGGTCCAGCTTGGCCTTAAGGTCTTCAAGCAGGATGGGCTTAGACAGATAATCATTGGCTCCGGCATTGATCACGTCGGCAAAACTAAGATCCAGTTGCTCGCCGGTGAGCATTATGACATCGGTTTCGGGATGATTGTGCTTGATATGTTTCAGCAGTTCCATTCCGCCCATGTTGGGCATTAAAACGTCACTGACAACGATTTCAAATTCGTTTTCTTTGAGTTTTGCTAAGGCCTCAAGGCCATCCGAGGCAGTTTCAAGCAAATAACCGTTTTCAGTCAGGAACGTGCCGAATAGATCAAGTAACTCAAGATCATCGTCAACCAGTAGAATTTTTATATCTGGATATTGCGTCATAGCAAAGTTAGTTGTTCGTCAATTCTCTTAAGTACTCTTAAATGAGTAAAGTTCCCTGCATAGTAGCGTCTTATCAATATTGGTTGTGAACGTAAGAAATATATAGATTCAATCGCATAAAAGCTATGTCTTTTCATCTCACAGCGTAGCAATAAATCGGCCCCGATTTATTGTTTGGATTCAGAAATAGAGTTATGGATATAAATTCAGTGAGTTAGGTCGAGTCTAAGGAGAAGGGTCCGGCAAAATAATAGCCAGAAAAATAACGAGGTTTGCAGGCTTGTTTTGCCGATTCGCGAACCGCGCAACAAAAAAACCTCAATTGGCTTTATCTCAACCTGGGGGGGGCGTGGCTGTCGGAGGATGATTTTGCAGAGCTCGACCATTTTTTTGTTACGGCCAAATATATCCCCAAAAGTGTTTTTCGGTTGGTTGGCTAAATTATAAGTTGAGTGGTATTTTGATCTTGTCGTTTGAATAAAGTCCGGAGTCATTAATTACCCCGGTTAATGTGAAGGGAGGTGTGGAATGGATGTAGATAGTTGTCTGAAAGGAAGGAAGAGCAGCCGTGCTTTTAGGCCGGAGCCGGTCCCCCGGGCCCTGTTGCAGGAAATATTAGATCTGGCCCGCTGGAGCCCCTCTTACAAGAATAGCCAGCCCTGGGAGGTGCTTGTCCTTTCCGGGCAGCGCAAGGAGGCCTTGAGCCGGGAGATGCTTCGGCTGCTAGAGGCCGGAGCGCCAAACACCCCAGATTTGGCCGCACCGGAAGGGTGGCCACCTGCTGAGGAGGCGAAGATCAACCAGCTTTATCAGAGCCGGCAGGAGGCGACCGGTATTGACCTGCGGGATCCGAAGGTGGTCCGTAAGGCCAGGAAGGCTAATTTCGCCTTTTACGGCGCCCCCCACGTGGTCTACCTCTTTCAGGATAAGTCCCTAAGCCAATGGTCGCTATTTGATCTAGGCCTTTTCGCCCAGACCCTGATGCTGGCAGCCCATGCCAAGGGGGTGGGGACGGTCCCACAGGCTTTTGTCACCGATTATGCGCAGGAGATCAAAGAGTTCCTGGGCATCGCGGCGAGCAAACGGCTGGTGCTTGGTCTCTCCCTGGGATATCCTGAACCGGAGTCTTCGCTCAATCAGCTCCGTACCGATCGGGTACCGGTGGAGGATTTCGTCCGCTGGCTTGAATAATCCCGTATTTGTTTTAGGAGTCGGGAGCGCTACAGGGGCCGTAAATGTGTGGGGAAAGTAAAAGTGTATAAAATTTGGCGGATATTTTCGTGTTGACATTTGGCCGGATTTCCTTGCATCATAAAAGGAGTGCATGCACTGGAAGGTCAGGTGCCACCTTGTCGACTTAATAACTATTTAGTGAGGGTAAGAAATGAGGAATAAGACGATTTTTTCGGTCAGTTTTTTGGCATTTGTTCTGCTACTGGCCATTACCGCCTATGCAGCTGAAATGGCCGGCAAATGCTCATTGTGCGGGATGAATTTCGCGGGCAATGAAAATACCGCCTATGAAATCACTTTTAATGACGGTAAAAAGGCAACCTACTGCTGCGCCCACTGTGGTCTTTATGTCAATGCTACCGAAACCGGCAAGGTCAAAGCGGCCCGGGCCCGTGATTTCATCGGCGGCGAGTGGATGACCCCGGATTCGATGACTTTTCTTTTCAAGAGCAGCGCCACCCCGGCCTGTGCCCCTAGCTGGATAGCCTTTGGCAAAAAGAAGGAGGCGGAAAAGTTCCAGAAAGGTTTCGGCGGCACCATCTACAACTCAGCTGAAGCTCTCAAGGCAAGAGCCAAAATGCCAAAAGGCATGAAAATGTAGAGGAGTTTTTGTGGTGATAACCGGAAGCCCAGGTGGCACCTGAACAACCTTTCGGCCAGCTCTTTAACCACCCGACAATTTCTGGCTTCTTCTTTTTATCGCCCTGCATCACCCATGACCAATTTTTACTGGACTCGTAAGAAGCCGATCATTGGTCTTTATGACCTGTCCCAGAAACCTATGCGACGAAATTCTCGACAGATACGGCTCTTCCTCCTGGTGGTTCTGCTGGTTGCAGCCCCGACCCTTTTCGCGGCCACTCTCCGGCCAGACTGCCAGGTCTGCGGAATGTGGATCGACCAGTACCGCCACACCAGACACGTCTTTACTTCTAAAGACGAGAGCCAAGTCATGTTCTGTAGCTTGACCTGTGCGGCCAGGTATCTAAAAACCCATGGGGCAGAGATGAAACAACTGCAGGTCGCCGATTATCTAACCGCAGAACTTATTGACACGGAACAGGCGATCTATCTGGCCGGAAGCGATGCTCCGCCAGTGATGAGCAATACCAGCATCATCGCCTTTTCCAGTCAAGAAAGGGCAGAAAAATTCCAGCAAAAACACGGTGGCCACATCCTGAGATTTAGCCAAGTCCTGATCCTGGAATAAATGAATGCCGCAGATTAGCACCCCCTGTGAATACCGGCTCTTTAAAAAGTAGGAATTTGTATTCATGGCCAGTAGGAGAAGTCGGGGACGCATTTTAGATTATTATTTTAGAATTGGGGAGAACCCATCCTTGGTCTTCTAGGGTAGAGGCAACGTATCGTATTCCAGGGCTTATCAATACCGGCCCCCCCAGGGGCCGGGTATTTATTTTTTAATGCTGTTCTCTGTTATGGCGGAAATGCTGAATTTTCGGTTGCCCAAAAAGCAAATGGGCCCGGTAGGGTTGCATAAAAAATGTAACATCAGGCTTGGGTCAAACACGTTAACTTGCGATTTCCTTATCGGCTTGGCCAGCTTAGTTCGACTAGAAATCAGCTACCTTTAAATCTTGACTTTCTCTCCTGCGAAGCTTGAGCCAAACAGAATTGAAGTGTCTCTGTAAGAATCAGATGTCTTGTCTTGACCGGGTGGGTAGAGGATGTCCTTTAGGTCTTACTCAGAAAGGAGCCGATACTCTGGTGAATAAAGGTCCTTTCTGACCGCTCTGTGACGATTCTTGATAAATCAAAACAATACTGCAAAATTTACAAATAAATTTGTAGAGTTTCCTGAGATATCTTCTGCGTATCGAGCGTTCGTGTTGAGATTAATTTCTGTGCCTGTGCCTGCTGCTCCGATGGAACGCAAACCTATGGATGGGGCAAGGACGACATTGTCACTGACTTTGAAATTTACACCCGTAACGACTCCGATGCCAAAGTGGAAAAAGTCGTATTCGGTTTTGTAGGGGGTGCCAAAATCGTAATACGTGTCGGTATCGCCGCTGTAGAAGCCGAATCGGATTAATGGACCACCCCACCAGCGGAGGTTTGGTTGTTGGACAAATGCAAAACCAAAAACATTTTCAAAGGTGATCCCATTCAAATCAAGGGTCTCATTAAACTCGTCTTCGAGTTCCTGGCCTTCAAAACCGATATTCAAGCGGTAGTTGAAGTTTGACTGATCGGTAGTAGCTGTATCCAGCGCAAAGCCTATGGCTGTGGAACTGGTGTCGACATCGAATTCTACAAAGGAATTATCCCACTCATACGTGCCTGAGCCACTTGATATGTCAAGGTATGGCCCCATTGATACAGCCTCTGCTCGGTCAATAAATGTTCCCAAAAGAGTGGTGAACATTATTGCCATGGCCAGTATTTTCCCCATGCGTGATTTTCTTGTAACTTGTGCCATCTCTTCTCCTCCAGTTAGTTGTGCTCTGGTTATTTAACATGTTATCTGGGCTTTACTTACGCTATCAGCAGCCCCACTGGGAAGTCAATGTAAATTGGCCCCACCATTGATCTGCCCCGATTGTTGTTTCCAGGGTTAGCAGTGAAAAACCAAAGTTCAGCCAAATTTTATATGCCTTGCCGACGTCATAAGAAAAAGCCATCACTCAAAAGTGAAGATGGCTATTGTTTATGATAAGTTTGTCCAGATGTAAGTTTTACAGTGATAGAATGAATTTACTCATTCATAATGATGCTTTAACCACGGGAATCTCGGCCCAACTCGTGGTGTAGGCAGGCGACTTGTGAGACTGTTTCATCTGCCATGATTGCTTGAGCCCCTCGACGGCAAACCTTATGGTGTTTCTGCCCCAGGCCTGGTTGATTCTGTCGACGGTTTCCATCAGGGGCAGACTTTCCCGGTTCTCCTGAGCAAATAAATTCCGTTGCACCCGATCCTGGGGGACAAGCTCGGTCAGCATGACCCCTGCCTTATTGTATTTATAGCCTGGCTTATAAACACGTTCCAGACCTTGCATGGCGTGTTTGATCATGGTGGGCGTGTAAGAACTGGCTTGCGGCAAAGGGATGGTCATGTTGCCGGAGTATTGGGGGGCGTCTTCCTTGAATCGATTTGTATAGATAAATACGTGAATGGAATGGGCCGCTGATCTCTGGTCCCGAAGCTTTTTAGCGGCTATTGACACATGGGTTGCGATCGCTTCTTTCAGGTCAGCCAGTGAACTTATCGGCTGGCCAAATGACCGGGAGCTTATAATGGCTTTCTTGTTCGGCTGAGCACTGTCAAGAGGGATGCAGGACGTGCCGCGCAGCTCCATGGCGGTCCGCAAGCCCGTCACAGTCAGGTTCTTTCTCAGCCAATTGTCATTGGCGTTCTTCAGCTGGAAAACATTGAGGATGCCCTGCCGGTGCAGCTTTTCGGCGCTTCTCCGGCCAATTCCCCAAACATCGCCAACGTCTATGGACGAGAGCAGGGCATCAAGCTCATCATGATCGGTGAGGGCAAATACGCCGCCGTATTTACCATTCTTCTTGGCAACCCTGCCAGCTAACTTGGCAAGGGTTTTGGTTGGAGCGATTCCGACAGAGACCGGAATCCCCACCCACTGTTCGACTCTTGCTTTCAGGGATTTTGCGTAGTCGGTCAGGTCCTGGTGATTACTGGCTGGCAATGAGATGAAGGCTTCATCTATTGAGTAGATCTCAACCTCAGGCTCCATATCCTGTAAGACACTCATCACGCGATGGGACAGGTCGCCATAAAGAGAATAATTGGATGAGAAGACCTGAACATTATGCCTGCGGATCAGCTCCTTGCTCTTGAAATAGGGGGCGCCCATCGAGATACCAAGGGCTTTGGCTTCGTTGGAGCGAGCCACTATGCAGCCATCATTGTTGGACAGCACAACAATTGGCTTTTCCTTAAGTTCCGGGCGGAAGAGCCTCTCGCAGGAAGCATAGAAGTTATTGCAATCAACCAGGGCAAATAATTTTTTATTCATCGGGCGGATCAGAATTGGTGAATTGAACTGGTGACGACTCCCCAAACTTCGCAGGAAGACTCTTCGGTGATCTCTATCGGAGGGTAGTCGGGGTTTTCAGCAACCAGCCGGCAGGAATAATCATCCCGGAGCATTCTTTTGACCGTGAATTCGCCATCGATAATGGCAATGACGATTTTACCGCTAACCGGCTCAAGAGATCGATCAACGATCAAAATGTCGTTATGGTTAATCCCGGCGCCGGTCATGGACTCGCCATTAACTCTGACAAAGAAAGTGGCGGCTGGTTTTTTGATTAACAGCTCATTCAGATCGAGTAGTTGCTCAATGTAATCTTCGGCCGGAGAGGGGAATCCTGCCGAAACACCGCAGGAGTAAAAGGGCTGTATTACTGGGGCATTTTGGTTCAAGCCATATATCCCGGCTATTGAAGAGTCTGCGCTTAAGGGCATGGTTTTTTCTTCATCTGATTTTATAAGGGAAAGTATCTTCCCAATATATGAGGTTTGGGTGGATTATGCTCGCAGAATGTGAGGGGAGCTGTTCCTAAGATAGCCATCGTGAAACCATAATAATCAGCAGTCTGTCAGTCATTAGTGTGTAAGAAGAGCTTCTGAATCATGGTGACTGCTCTTTATGAAATAGTAGATGCAACTTCAGGGGGCACCACTTGAGTTGAATCTCTCTCGCCCAAAAGCCAGCGGCAGATTTACCTTCTTTTTTGCCAGTCTGCTTGACAGAGGGGTGGTTTCCTGAGGTAATTAAGTTATCCGGGGTTTAGAAGATTACGGCTGACCGGCTTTAATAGATCACGAAAAGAGAGTTGTTACGTGTCCCAACGGACAACTTATGAACCCGAACCTTCGGTGACGAAGATGACAAGGTGTTTTGGCGGAATTGTCGTGCGGTTTGTTGTCTGTTCTCTGTCGTTTTTTCTTCTGGTGGATACCGCTCAGGCGGCAGACTATGAGCGCGCCAGGCTTGAGATGGTCCGCTCTCAGATTGTCTTTCGCGGCGTACGGGATGAGCCGACTCTCGCTGCGCTAAGCAAGGTGCCGCGCCATAAATTCGTGCCGGAGGAAATGGCGCCTTACGCTTATCAGGACAGGCCCCTGCCCATCGGTTACGGTCAGACCATCTCGCAACCTTATATCGTCGCTTTAATGACCGAACTACTTGAAGTTGAGCCGGACTTCCGGGTCCTGGAAATCGGTACTGGGTCCGGTTATCAGGCGGCGGTGTTGGCCGAGATAGTAACTCGGGTTTATACCCTTGAAATTGTTAAAGAATTGGCTGGGGTGGCCAGGAAAAGACTCAAGGCAGATTATCCCAATGTTACCGTTATCCATGCCGACGGTTATTTCGGCTGGGAGGATGGGGCGCCATACGATGGTATAATTGTTACCGCCGCAGCGGAATTTATCCCGCCGGCCCTGATCAGGCAGTTGAAGGAGGGGGGGAAGATGGTCATTCCGGTCGGCTCGCCTTTTGGGGCGCAGTGGTTGACCTTGATCAGCAAGGCAGAAGGTGTTTTGACCAGCCAGCGTCTTTTGCCCGTTAGATTTGTCCCCTTTACGCGTCAGTAGATTGTTCCCTTTGGATATGGGTACAGAAACAACCATGACGGACGGCAGCTATAGACGAACGGGCGGGGCGCTTTTCCTGCTGTCAATCGGCATTACGGCTCATCAAATTGCTCTGATGCAGATTCTCTCCTATGTCCAATGGTATCATTTCGCCTACATGGTAGTAGCTTTGGCCCTCTTGGGCTTTGGCGCCAGCGGCACTTTTTTTGCCCTCTGGCGGCTGCGTCTCCTGGCAAACAGTGCCCGGCTTCTGCCAATTTTAATGCTGGGCTGCGGCATTAGTTTGGCTTTGGCGACAATCCCTTCTTCCTTGGGGCCTTTGCGGTTTGATCTCTACCTGTTGTTTGTCGAACCGGCCCAGATCATCCGTCTGGTCGGCGCCTGTTTGTTGTACAGCCTGCCGTTCTTTTTCGGCGGCTTGGCTATTGCTCTGGCCCTGACCGTCGGCATTAAACGAACCGGTTTCCTCTACTTTGCCAATCTCAGCGGATCCGGTGCCGGCGCTTTGATTGGTCTGGGGCTGACGACCATTATTTTACCTGAACAGTTACCCCCATTGATTGGTCTGTTCCCTGTTGCCGCCGGTCTGTTGCTGCTTCCCTGGTGCAATTGGGGACGGTCGTTTCTCACTGCGGGGTTGCCCCTTGGTTGTTGCCTGCTCCTCTTTTTTTGCCCCCTGCAATTGCGCCCCTCCCAGTTCAAGGACATCAGCCGCACCATGAATCTGCCGGGGGCCGAAATCATTGTCCAGCAACCCAACCCGCAAGGTTTTACCCAGGTTGTTGCCGCCGGGGCATTACGGCAGGCGCCCGGGCTTAGTTTTCAATATCAGGGCTCGATTCCTAATTACGCCGCTGTCCTGATTAATGGCGATGTTTATGGATCGCTTGCCCGGGTGGACAGCGAACGTCCGGCCTTACTTGATTATTCTACCGAGGTTCTCGGCTATCTACTGACCAAGCCTGATGATGTTCTGCTTTTGCGACCCCGGGGCGGAGATCCGATCGAGCACGCCATTTTTCAGGAGGCGCAGAGAATAGTCGCCGTGGAACCGCACCCTGAGGTCAAGCGGCTCCTGGCACAGGGCGTAGAGGGCTACGCCGGGTATCAATCATATCACCAGCTGCAACTTATCCAGACCGACCCCCGAGTCTTCCTCGCTGAAACCGGAGGGCAATACGATCTTATTCGCTTTCCGATGGTAGGTGCCTTCGGCAGTAACATCGGTCTTTATGCCTTAAGCGAACAGTTTTTGTTGACCAGACAGTCATTTGAATTGGCCTGGCAACGCCTTAAGCCGGGTGGGGTCCTAATGGTCAGCACCTGGATGGATTATCCCGTCAAAAATCCGTTGAAACTCCTGGCCACACTAATTGAAACCGTTGATAACCGTTTAGGGCCAAACGCCTTACGACAGCATATCGTGGCCCTGCGCAGTTGGGGAATGGTAACCTTTGCTCTCAAAAAAACACCGGTCACCAGCCAAGATGCGATTGTTATCCGTCAACATAGCACCGAACTTGGCTTTGATCCCCTCCTGTTGCCGGATAGCCGGGCGGCGGAACGGGGCCGTTTTCACCTGTTGCAAGACGATCGGTTTTTTCGGAATATTGAGATGCTGTTCACGGAGAGGCGCCAGCAATTATACCAAAGCTATGAATTTAACATCTCACCGGCCACCGATAACCAGCCTTATTTTTCCCAGTTCCTGCGCTTCGGCCGCCTGGCCTATCTGGCCGAGTTGGTCTCGCTTCGCCAGCTGCCCTTTTTTGAAATGGGCTCGTTTATCCTCGGCATGACTTTGATCATCCTTGTTTTTTTGGCAATCGTCCTGATTATTTTGCCGCTCTTTCGCCTGGGCTGGCATCGGGCGGGCTATGTTCGGACATTTGTTTATTTCGGCGGGCTGGGATTGGGTTACATGATGATTGAAATTGTTTTCATTCAGAGCCTAACCCTGTTTCTCGGTCATCCGCTCATGGCGGCGGCGACCGTACTCTGCGCCTTGTTGTTTTCTTCGGGATTGGGCAGCCTCTATTCCGAAAAAATCACTCCCCGGGCCGCGTCCATCCGGTTGATTGCCGGACTCGTCTGTCTATCCATTGTTTTTTACGGGATCATCCTGATTATGGCGGGAGGGCTTGCCTGTTCGGGCAATATTGAACTGCGAATTCTGGCGGCTACCTTAGGGATTGCGCCCATCGGTTTTATCCTGGGTATGCCTTTTCCCCTCGGGTTGCGCCGGTTGCATGAAGATTCCCCTGACCAGATCCCTTGGGCCTGGGGGGTCAACGGCTGTTTGTCCGTAATCGGCCCGGCCCTGGCCACCGTGGTTGCGGTGCAATCGGGGTTTCATATGGTATATATCCTGGCTGCCCTTGCCTATTTTGTGGCCTTATGCAGCATGCGGACAGGAGGGGACAGGGGGAAATTATGAATATGATAGTAAGATGATTTCAATCAAAGGGTTACCGGTTATCTGCCAACGAAAAAGATTTCTATTCGTTAAATTTGACCAGTGAAACTCTAGCCCGCATATTTCACCAGTCGAGATGCCCGATTGCGGCAAGCTCGATAGGCAAAGTATGATGTTTTCAGCAGGTAAGCGGCCAGAGGGAGACTCCGAT
>DAOVJK010000317.1 GCA_030673265.1 Pseudomonadota bacterium
CTTATTGGGGAGGATCGATACCTCGGGATAACTGGTCTCGAGCGAGGGAATGGGCCGAGTCTGTGCGTGCGGTATTTTGGCCGGGATAAGCCCGAACATCATGGCCTGGGCGACCCCGACAATTTGATTGATATCCTGGCCGGAGATATTGACATCGATATTGCGGCCCTGACCGAGGCCGGACTCGAAGATCCCCGACTGAATGCTGACCCCGAAGATCCCTGGAATTGACTGAATGATCCGGCTGAATAGCGGCATCATCCCGGCGGCACGGGTCTCGTCGACACCGATGCCGCCAAAAAGATTAAAGCGCTCCGAACCGACATAAAACATCTGCTTGATCTGCGGGATACCGTCCTTGCCATCCTCTTTAAAGTAAGGCTCTGCCTCGGCATAGATATAGCGGCCCATCTCCTTCATCTTCTCAACGGAATAACCGGGTGGCGGGATCAGGATGTTGAGGATCAGATTACGGTTGCCCTGGGGCAGATATTCGGCGCTGGGTAAGAGGCTGTAGGTTACGACCAGCGAAATGGAGGTAAATAAAATCACCGTCGCCAGTCGGTTGAAAGTCGTTTTGAGACAGAGATCGGAATATTGCATTATCCTGGCGACCAACCAGGGGCCAACCACACTATGCTGCAAACGCCCGGGTTGGCTCACTTTTTTACGCTTGTAAAATTGATAGATCAAGGCCGGAATGACGGAAATGGAGACAAACAAACTGAGGATAATCGAAAAGGTAATGGCGATGGCGATATCCCGGAAGAGTTGCCCGGCCTCTTCCTGAATAAAAATGACTGGCAGAAACACTGCCACGGTGGTGGCGGTTGAGGCCAAAACCGCCCCCCAAACCTCTTTGGTCCCTTCATAGGCGGCGGTAAAGGCCTCTTTACCCATTTTACGATGCCGGTCGATATTCTCCAGAACCACAATGGCATTGTCAACCAGCATTCCCACCGCAAAAGAGATGCCGGCCAGGCTGACCACATTGAGATTGCGGCCCATCAACCAGAGAAAGAGAAAGGTGCCGATCGCCGAAATTGGAATTGCCACAGCGGTTGTCGCAGTGGCAGTGACGCTCCTTAAAAAGCTGAGCAGCACCACAATAGCCAGAAGACCGCCAATCAGGACATTCATTTTGACCAGGTTGATGGCATTATTGATATAGGGCCTCTGGTCATAAACCCAGTCCATGTAAAGCCCATGCTGGGCGAGCAAACCGTCATTGAGGCGAAGGACCTCATCTGCCAGGCGGTCACTCAACTCCAGGACATTGGCGCCCTGCTCTTTTCTGACCCCAACCACTATGCCCTGAACGCCATTATGGAGAACCGAGCCTGCTTCCTTTCTATAGCCTTTTTCGACCGTAGCCACATCCCGCAGGTAGACCCGATTAATCCCGTCATCAAAGATCACTACATCCAGGGCATCGGCCGGAGTCTGAAACTGGCTGACCGTCCTGATCCGGTAATTCTTTTTGCCAACCCCCAGAATCCCGGCCGATATATTACGGTTAGCCCCCCTTATCGCTCCTGTAACCTGGTTGATCGAAACCCGGTGCCGAGCCATTTTCCCGGCATCGACGACCACATGCAACTCATCTTCTGTCCCTCCGAAAACCAGGAGGGAGCCAACCCCTTGAACCCTTTCCAGATGTTGCCGGACATTATCCTCGAAAAAAGTTTTAAAGCCGTTGATATGGGCATTGTTTTCCGGCCTGGTTTTCAACAGCATCCAGATAACCGGCGAACTCTGTGCCCCAGCCGCCTCAATCTTCGGGCGATTAACATTCTCCGGGTAATCGGAGGCCTCATTCATCTTATTTGAGACCCGGAGCAGGGCATCATCAAGATCAGTCCCCAACACGAAAGACAAGGTGACCTCGCCATAACTGTTGAAGCTGGAACTCTCCATTTTACTGAGGCCCTGCAAACCCTTCAGGACCTCCTCCTGCTTTTCGATGATCTCTTTCTCGATCTCGTAGGGGGTCGCGCCGCCCCAGACCGTACTAACCGTAATCTGCGGGGTCTCCACATCAGGGGTGAGCTGAACCGGCAACTTGTTAAGGCCGATCAAACCGAACATCACCACCAGAATAACAGCGACCGATACCCCGACCGGTTTATGAATTGCAGTCTTGATGATGTCCATCAACTCTCTCCATCGACAACCACGGGCTGATCAGGGCGCAGGCGTTCATTACCTTCAATCACCACCTGCATGCCCTCGGCAAGATCCGGGTTATCGGCGCCAACCCGGTCGCCCAGGAAAGTAACGATATTAACCGGCAGGATAGCGGCCTTGCCCTCCTTGATCGTGTAGACGAAATCCTGACCCTGCACCTTGACCAGAGCGTCCCGGGGGATAATGCTCAAACGTTTTTTAGCGCTGACCGGCAAAAAAACCGTCGCTGACATATTCTCGGCAATATCTGCCTGGGCCGGAATGCGGACCTTAATGAAGACATTCTTGGTCTTGGCGTCTGCCAGTGGGTCAATTACTTCGATAACACCTCGCAGTTCCCTGGCAAAGGCCTTGATCTCGACTACCACTTCGCGGCCTATCTCGACAAATTGGAGCAAGGTTTCTGCAATCGGCACCTTGACGAACAGATCATTGGTGGAACCGATTCGCACCACCTCATCCCCCTGTTGGACCCAGTCTCCTGAATCAACATTTTTCCTCATAACTACTCCTTCATAGGGGGCTTTGATGATACTTTTCTCCAATTTGATCAGAAGCTTTTTCAGTTCCAGCTCAGCGACCTGTTTCTCCTTGAGATTATCCTGATAGGTATAAAGGGCGTCTTCGTAAACCTTTTCGCTCACGCCCTCCTTATAATAGAGATTCTCCAGTCGCTGGTAATTCTTCTCGGCATGGTTGATCCGCAACTCGATCTGCTCAAGCCGAACCAGATTCACATCGATCTCCTTATCAAGCAACTCGGTGTTTAGCCTGATCATCGGCGCATCTTTTTTAACCAGCTCACCCTCACGAACCGCCACGATTTCAACCAATCCTGAAACCTCAGATGAGACCTGGCTGGAGGTGTCATAATAGAGTCTGCCGATAAAGGGCCGGTTCTCAAAGATAACCTCCTGGGTAACCAAAGAGACCACTACCTTGGCCGGAGGCAGATCTTGGCCAAAAACAGTGGAGCCACCGATGGAGACAATCATCAATATGATTTGCAAAACTCGCACAACCCACCTCATCCTTTAAAATTTCTAGGCAACTCCTCAGTCATTGCCTGAACGTTACCAGCCATCTTGGTTAATACATCTTTGGTAATCCGTTGCTGGTCTTCATCTATCCCCCTGAGCATACCGGCCGAATAGGAATTGAATGCACCAAAAACCTCCTCA
>DAOVJK010000060.1 GCA_030673265.1 Pseudomonadota bacterium
ACCCAATGGGCCACAGTTTTGTCCCGGAGATACGAGGCGTTGGCAATCATGCTGGAGTTATTCTTCAAGGCGGTCAGAGCCACAATACTCAAGATTGCCAGAGCCACCAATAATTCCAGCAGGGTAAAACCTTTGTGTTTTTCCAAGGGGAATAAAAACAATTTCTATCTCACCAGCTGGTTGAGTTCAAAAACCGGCATAAGAATTGCCAGAACGATCAGCAACACCAATCCTCCCATCAACAGGATCAACATTGGCTCAAAAATCGCCGTGGCCAGACCGGTCATCACCTCCACTTCTTTTTCCTGGCTGCTGGCCGCCTGGTCAAGCATTTGGGCAAGGTCGGCACTGGCTTCGCCACTGGCGATCAGATAAATCACCATGGGCGGAAAGACTTTGGTCGCAGCCAGGGACTTGCTGATAGTTTTACCTTCCCGCACCCCTTGAGCTGCCTTTTCTATAGCCTTTTTCAGGACGAGATTATTCACGACGCCGGCCGCAATCTTCAATCCTTCCAGGGCAGAAACCCCACTGGCCACAAGGATACTATAGGTTCTGGCAAAACGAGCCACCTCAAGCCCCCTCATAAAACGGCCAACCAGAGGCGCGGTTATCAATAAGCCATGGACCTTCACTCTGACCCCGGGATTTTTCATTAAAAGCCGCGAGACGATGACTCCGGCGATCAACAAAAAAAACAAGATCAGCCCCTGTTCCCGGAAAAATTCACTCAGTCGAATGACGATGCGAGTCAAGATCGGTAATTCCTGATTGATATTAGTGAACACCGTGACTATCTGGGGGACCACATAACCAAGCAGGCCGACCACCACCAGCACCGCCACCACGGACAACAACAGAGGATAAGCGAGGGCGAGGGTTATCTTCTGCTGAAGATGTTGTCTGAATTCCGTGTAATCGGCCAATCTCTCCAGAACCAGATCCAACCGGCCCGTATGTTCGCCGGCTTCGATAGTTGCCCGATAAAGATCAGGAAAAACCTCGGGGAATTCCGCCATGGCCGCAGCCAGGGACATGCCCTCCTGGACATGGGCCATGATGCCGACAAACACCTTCTTGGCCCAGACCTGATCGGTTTGTTCCGACACAACATTAAGGGCCTCGCCAAGAACCGCACCCGACTTGACCATGGTCGCCAACTGTCTCATGACCAGAGCCAGGGAAGCCGTCTTCGGTTTTTTGCGCCATCGGGGGGCACTCCGCCGCGATTCCTCGCCGGTTACAGCCTCTACGGACACCGGCATCAAACCCTGATCTCGGAGATTCTGCCTGATCTGTCTGGGCGAATCTCCGGATTTGACACCTTTGTGAATTTTGCCGACGCTATCTACGGCTGAATATTCAAAAGCACCCATTTAGCCGTCCAAATCCTGACTTTCCCTGGAAACCCGGAGAACTTCGGCCAAAGTCGTCTCACCGGCCAGGACCAGGCGAATGCCGTCCGCCCGGAGACCAGGCGTAAGCGTCCTTGCATATCTTTCCATTTCGTATTCGCCGGCCCGTTCATGAATCATAGAGGGCAGCTCTCCGACAACTTCGATCAACTCATAAAGTCCGGTTCGGCCGACATAGCCCTGGTCATTGCATTTTGGACAGCCCACCGCCTTATAGAGGGTGGGCGGCGCAGCCGCGGAGATCGCCAGTTCCCGGCACTCGCTGGTAGTCGCTTCATAGGCCTGGCGACAATCCCGGCATAACAACCGCACTAAACGCTGGGCCAGGATACCACTCAGGGTCGACGAAAGCAGAAAAGGTTCCACCCCCATATCCCTGAGCCTGGTAACAGCGCCGATTGCGGTATTGGTATGGAGGGTCGAAAAGACCAGGTGGCCGGTCAAACTGGCTTGAACTGCAATTTCCGCCGTCTCCTGATCACGAATTTCACCAATCATCACCACATCCGGGTCCTGGCGCAGAATAGCCCGCAAACCACGGGCAAAAGTCATCCCCACCTTGGTATTGACCTGGGTCTGACCAATCCCGTCAATGTAATACTCGATAGGATCTTCCACTGTCATGATATTGCTGCTGACCTGATTCAACCGGGAAAGAGCGGCGTAAAGGGTGGTGGTTTTACCTGAACCGGTCGGGCCGGTCACCAGGATGATGCCATTCGGCCGTTTGATCAGGCGATCAACGGCCTGGAGGATGCTATCCGGCATCCCCAATTGTTCAAGATCCAGACGCCCTGCCTGTTTATCGAGCAGCCGAAGCACAACTCTCTCTCCGGATGCGGCGGGGATCGTCGAGACCCGGACATCGACCGGTCGCCCGGCGACCCGCACCGAAAAACGGCCATCCTGGGGTAATCTCTTCTCGGCGATATCAAGGTTGGCCATGACTTTGATCCGGGAGATGATCAATGGGGCCAGGGCCCGGTTCGGCTGCAGGACCTCTTTCAAAACCCCGTCACCCCGGAAACGCACCTGCAGCCGGCTCTCAAAAGGTTCAAGGTGAATATCGGAGGCATTCTCCCGGACCGCTTCGGTAAGGAGACCGTTAATCAGACGAATTATGGGCGCGTCATCTTCGCTTTCCAGTAAATCTTCAGTCACCGGCAACTGCTCGGCGATGGCCTGCAGATCAAGGTCATCACTAAGATCATCGGCTATTCTGGTAGTACCGCCGGCCCCTTCTTCATAGACTTTCTGCATAAGCCCGGCAAATCGCTCGGCAGAGATTTTTTCCAAAACAACAGGTTGCCCGGCAAAACGCCTTGCCTCGGCTAAAATCTCTGGTTTAAGCCCGGCCCGGTAAAAACCCTGGATAATGTCACCAGAGGCCTCAGCAAGCAAAATACCATGCCGCTTGGCAAAGGAATACGGTAATTTGGCGTATGTATCTTGGCTTTCGCGGTTCATCAGTCTGCCAACATATTTTCCGGCAGGATCGGGGCTTGGGCGTCCGGCATCAAGGAAATCCCCTCATCACTGAAATCCTGCTGCACCCGCCGCATATAATCGTACTTGTTAAAGGTTATGCGATCATTGGCCGCGCCATCACGCAAAATGGTCGGCCGGAGAAACAGCATCAGATTCCGTTTATTATGGGATGTTTTATTATAGCGAAACAGCCAGCCCAACAGGGGGATACTGCCCAAGAGCGGAACCCGCTGCTCTACCTCCTGAATGTCGTCACTGATCAGGCCGCCCAACACCAGAATTTTCACATCATCCACCATAACACTGGTCGTGATCTTCCGAGTGGAGGTGGTTTTCAGACCAACGGCAGCAGCATCAACAACTAGGTTTGAAACCTCCAACTCAATATCCAGACGAATCGTGTCACCCGCATTTATCTGCGGGACAACTTTCAGCTTAAGCCCCACATCCTGCCGCTCGAAGGTGGTAAAAGGATTGGTCGGATCATTACTGCCAGTGCTGGTATAACTGCCGGTTTGAAAAGGTACGTTCTGACCAACGATGATCTCGGCCTCTTCATTATCCATAGTTAGCAGGGACGGGGTGGAGAGAATATTAGTATCAGAGTCACCGGACAAGGCCGACACCAGAGCGCCCAGATTAAGAGTGGCACCAAGGAGATCCGTCGTCCCGTCTAGGAAGCCAAGAGTTAAGCCGGACATTCCCGCCACCAACTTCGCCGCCGCCAACTCAGCAGCTTCGCTCCCCCCCCCACTTAACACATTAATATTAGGCACCGCCTCGCCACTGAAACTACTGCCGCCGATCACACCGGAATCACTATTCGAGGTCACATCTGTAGCCCGCCACTGCACCCCGAATTCAACACCGGCGCCGGTGGCAACCTCGGCAATGACCGCCTCGATCATTACCTGGGGTCGCCTGATATCCAGCTTGCGGATAACTGCCAGAATATTTTTTGCGACCGCCGGAGGAGCGGTGATAATCAGAGCATTGGTCGATTCATCCGCTTGGACATTTAACTCAACCCCACCCGGACCACCGGCGGGCCTGCCGCCCTTGGGTGTTTTGGCCTTGCCGTTTTTAGCAAAATCCCCACCCTGTAAGATAGGCAAAAGGTCTTTAGCCTTGGCATATCTGAGAAAAACCACCTGAGTTGCCCCTTCCGATTCGATCGGGGTGTCAAGATAAGAGACCAGGGTCTTGATCTTCAAGACCTTGCTATCTGCCCCGCTCAAGAGGATACTGTTGGTCCGACTGTCGGAGATCAAGCGCAAGTCCTGACTCCCCCCCTTCGGTTTTTTACCTTCCAGCCCCACTATTATCTGGACGACATCCCTGGCATCCGCATATTCAAGTTTGATTATTTCAAGATCGCCTGAACGGGGTTGATCAACCTGCTCGACAATTTTCAACAGACGTTCAATATTGGCAGCCCGGTCGGAGATGATCAACATATTGCTATTAACCTGGGCGGCCAGATAGCTCTTGGAAGCAACCAACGGACGTAAGATCGCGACCAGTTTATCCGCCGGAACATGTTTAAGCTTGTATAGACGCGTCACCATGCTGTCCGCTGGGCGATCGCCAGTTGTTTTACTACCAAATTCTATCGCAGACGAGTCATGCTTCACCCGTGCCAGCGGCACAATTTTAACAACGCCACCCTCCTCAATCGCGGCAAATTCATGGACTTGCAGGATCGAAAGAAAGATGGAATAAAGCTCCTCTTCAGCAACATCATGGGATGCCATGATCGTCACCTTGCCCTTCACTCTTGGATCAACGATAAAGGTCCGGCCGGTAATCCTGGAGACACTGCTGATTACCGTGGTAATATCGACATCCTGAAAATTTACGGTAATCCTGTTGTCACCGGTATCGTCTTCAGCGGCAAAGGCAGGATTCCAGGTGACCAACAGCATCCCAACCATCAACAACCAAACAGGAAACACCTTAATCATCTTGAGACTTATCATAAACGCAGGTCCTTTTACTTTTGCTGTTGTTAACCGCCACTGTTTATTTCATAGATCCGGGTCTCTCGGCGACCATTGCGACTGATCACAGCCTGAATCTTTTTAACGTTACGCATTTTTTGATAAACAGACAGGCCGTCATGAATAGTTTTAAGCTGAACACCATTCACCTCATGGAGAATATCTCCAGGCTGCAAGCCCATGTCCCTCAGCAACTTGCTGCCCCGAGCCGAGACTAACCGATAGCCCTTCTGGACATTGTTCTCTTTGTATACCTCAACACCAACTTCTTTAGCCAACGAGGCTATATCGCCCATGCGCTTATTGAGGTAAGAACTGTCAATCTTCCAGTGCACACCATCACCAAGACTGACAATATCCTTGCTAGCTCTTTGTTTACCCCCGACACCATTCGCCAGATTTGCCCGCTCTTTGCTCTGAAGCATCAGGGTCTCAAGCACCCCTCCCCGACGAAGAATCACTCGGTCGGCAAGGATATCGCTGATCACAGCATTGCCTGCAACCTTCTCCCCAATACCATATAGTTTTTCAGCACTCTTTTTTCCTTTTTCCGCGATTATGGCCAGAGCCCTTCGTCGCGGTTCGGCCATGACTATACCCTTAAGAACTAAAGCCAAAGTTGTTTTAGGGGCGACCTGGGCCTCGAGTTCGAGAGGTAAAGAGGAAATTTCGACTTTCCCCGCTTTACCAAACAGGGACAATTCATCTGTTGGCGCAACTATCTTCGCAGTTGCTGAAATTTGGGGAAGAAGTTGAGGTTTCTTAGCGCGCCCCTCCCCTATAGCAATATCTTCTCCCAACCACGTAGTTAAACCCACAATCTTCCAGGTAAGAGTGGCTGATGTTTGGGCTAACAGCAAGGCTATGACAACACCAAGTAACATCCGCCAGTCTTTAAGGCTACTGGCACCAATTAGGCGGTCCCTTGCTGTTATTGTGTATTTTATGTAATCCATGCCCTGAAGTACAACCTCTTTCAGTCAACAAATATGTGTTTTCAAAGACGGGGATAATCCAGACACTAGCCAGATAACATAAAGAATTTTGCCAAGCGTGATTTTTTGCCTAAACAACTTTTCATGTTACATTTTCGCTATTTACCCACGTTATACAAATCGTCTTTATCTTGAATTGCCATACCATATCTAAATTGATAGTGCGACTTGTTATAGCTAATATTATGCCTATAATTTCCCCTCGAAAAAGCCCGCAGGCTTTTAACCAAGTAATCTACCCAAAGCAAATCCAGATTACCAGCCCCAACCGAATGCAAAGGAAAAGACAAAAGTAAGACAACATCATTAAAATTGGCAATTTCCCCACCAAATACAATGGTATTGGCTAAGTATACATAAACCAAGTAACATAGATGTGACCCATGTTACTAACAGTGCATGAAACTCCTGATTTTTCATAAAAATTCACAATTGCTATTTCCAGAGCAACGTGATATAAACTCCCGCACATCAAGCGTTTACAGGGCGAAAGCCCCCGTAGCTCAGGGGATAGAGCACAGGATTCCTAATCCTGGAGTCGTACGTTCGAATCGTACCGGGGGCACCAGTAATACCGAAGATGTCCATCAATTCCCAATCGGGAATTGAAAACCTCCGCCCCAGCTCAACTTAGCGCCACTATCCAGCTATTACAAATACACTGCTTCCTTGTAAAACCTGCTTTTATTTTGTATAATACTTCGAGAGTGCTTATTTTCTCGATATTGTATGATGCTTGTCAAAAGCGTTCCACGGTTAATTATACTTTTTGCATTTCCTGACCAATGCCCATTCTGCAAGCAATCAGGAAACAGGGGGGACTGTTGTGCAAAAAAAATATTACCTTGTGTCTTTTATTTTCATGGGTCTGGCGGCCATTTATTTGCCAACAGCCCAAGCAATAGCGGCAACTCCGCAAATCGCAACAGGATTTTACCACAATGTTGTTTTAGCCGCAGACGGCACCGTCTGGACTTGGGGAAGCAACATATCCGGGCAATTGTGCGACTCCACTCGACCCTCGCCCGACGCTCTACCCCGACCAATTCCCGGTCTAACCAATGTTACCCACGTTGCCGCCGGCTCTGATTACACCTTGGCTGTCAAGTCAGACGGCTCTGTCTGGACCTGCGGCGCCAACCTCGACGGTCAACTTGGACGTGGCTTTAAAAGTGATTACGAGAGTGATCTTGGCCAGGTTGTTGACCCAACCGGCTCTGGGTATCTCAGCCTGGATGTCGGCGGATCAGGGGTGATGGCTGTTGCAGCCGGCAACAACCATTCCCTGGCAATCCGCAATGACGGCACGGTTTGGGGCTGGGGCGCGAATCAGGGCAAGCTTGGCGTTGACGCAACAGCTCTGACACTTTGTAAAGATAGTAATGGCGTCGGCAGTACAATCTGCACCAAACCGGTGCAAGCAGAAAACGTAACCAACGCCACCGCCATTGCCGGCGGCATACTCCACTCAATGGCCCTTGACTCCAGTGGCCAAGTATGGACCTGGGGAAGCAGCAACGACCTTGGCCAACTGGGCCGGGATGGTAATGAATTCGTGCCTGCTACGGTTGCAGAAATTATTGATCCGCTCACCGGCCAATCCGCAGTTATAACCGGGGTTACAGCCATTGCCGCCGGCTGGTACCACGCCTTGGCCGTCTCTTCAACGGGTAATCTTTACGGCTGGGGCACTAATGAGAACTATCAGGTTTTAGTTTCAGACAATTATCCAGTGCTAAATGGAAGCCCGGTTCAGAGTCTGACCCAAACCACCCCGGTTCGCATCCCGACGCCATCATACGATCACAATGACCCTCCGGCTATAATTAAAACTGTAGTGCTGGTTGATGGTGTGTGGACTTGGGTGGAAAGCAGCCCCCCGTTGTTAACCAACGTGGTTGCTGTTTCGGCATCACAGTCTCAATCAATGATAATCACATCCAGTGGCGTGCTGGATTCGGTGGTGGCCTGGGGTAAGAACAGCCTGGAATTTTCCGAAACTTGCGATGCTTCCGGATGTGTAACCAGGGTTTTGTCAGATTTCAGGGGCACCCTTGGTCTTGGCAATCAAATCAATTACACAAAAAGCTCTATTGGGCTCGATAAACTACCAGTTGCCAATTATCCACCACCTGCCCCCTTATGGGGGAGCAACGACACCGTTGCCATTACTTCAATTAATGTAGGCCGCCAGCACAGCCTTGCCCTGCGGGACGATGGCACCATTTACGTCAGTGGCGTAAACAGTCAATACCAATTGGCTGACCCAAATCCCTTCCTGGAGTTCATCAGCACCCCAGCTGCGGTGCAGATGCTTGGTATAACTTGCTCGACCAGCGGTACCGATTTTGATTTTGATGTTAATAACCCACCCGACGACTGTGACTTTGATGGTGATGGTGAGCCTTACGCTACCGACAACTGCCCTTCAATTTTTAACGACCAAACCGCCGACTCCGACGGTGACGGAATTACCGATGCCTGCGATACCTGCCCGGATGATCTCGATAACGATATCGACAATGACGGCTTCTGTGACGGCGCCAGTTTCCTACCGTCAAAATCCGGGGCCAATGATAACTGCCCCGGCATTGCCAATTCCCTGCAGATCAATACCGATGGCGATAGTTTGGGTGATGTCTGCGATAATGACGCAGACGGTGATGGCTTCCTTAATTCTGACGATCTCTGTCCCTTAAACTACGACCAGACCCTGCCCCAGCCTGACTCCGACAGTGACGGAATTGGCGATGCCTGCGATATAGACACGGACGGTGATCTCATCCTTAATTCTGATGATCTCTGTCCCTTCAACAACGACCCGACTCAGCCCCAGACTGACTCCGACAGTGACGGAATCGGCGATGCCTGCGATGATTGCCCGGATGATTTCTATAACGACATCGATAAGGACGGGTTCTGTGACGGCGCTAGTTTCCTATCGTCGTCAAAATCAGGGGGCGACGATAACTGCCCATTCGTCGCCAATGACCAAAAAAATGATTCTGATCAGGACGGAATCGGTGACGCCTGCGACACTTGTCCTAATGATTTCGATAACGACATGGACAACGACACCCTTTGTGCCGGCATCGGATTCGCCGCACCAAAAACAGGTGGCTCCGACAACTGTCCAAAGTTTGCCAATGCCGACAATCAAAATGATCTTGATGGCGATGGTCTCGGCGATGTTTGCGATGACGACATTGATAATGATGGTACCTTAAACGGCAGTGACGACAATGATTTTAATTACACCCTTTGTAGGGATAAAGACAATGACGGTTGCGATGACTGCGCCATTTACGTTGACGGCTTCGGACCATTGTCTGACACCAATCGCCTTGATGACGGAACGGATAATGATGCAGATGGCCTATGCGACATTGGCGACACCTGTCCTGATGATCCAGCTAATGATGCAGATGCAGACGGGCTCTGTGCCGGCTCGGGGTTTTTAACACCAAAAATCGGTGATGCAGATAACTGTCCTACCATTGCCAAGCCCCTGCAGATCGATACCGATGGCGATGGCTATGGTAACGATTGTGACTATTATCCGATTGATAAACCCTTTCTGGTCTCACCAGGTATAAGCGCAATAATACTTCCAGCTGCGTCCAATATCGATGCGGTAACTCTCAACCCCAAAGTTAATCAAGAATTTACGTTCGAGGTAACGGTTGACGCGGTTACTGCAGTCAGTGTCTGGCTGATTTTCAATGATCAGCCGATCCAAATGGACTGCGGAATTTCTCCAAACTTTTCCGACCCCGCCGGGGTTCTATGCACCGTATCGCTCAGACTTGGCCCGACCCCTGCCCACAACTACCATTACGAAGTATGGGACAGCGCCGAGCTGGCGGATCCAAGCGCCAAATTGTTGGTCAGCAGTCTCGACATTACCGGACCAAGTATCTATTTATTGAATGGCCCGAATATGATCGGCCTAGCCAAAGATATTACCGCCAGCACGGCCGGTTTCCTGGACAACGTAGGAACTACCGGTGCTTTCAGTTGGCAGTCCACCGGTTTACGGGATAAGCACAACAATGGTTACTTCGTGGCCCACGATAATACGCACATACAGACGCCTGGCGAAGGATATTTCGTGCTCGGAGAATTAGTGAACCAGACACTGTCAACATCGCTCATGACCGACCCTGCCATCATTGACTTGAGCGACCCGACTGTAACCATAAATCTGCAGCCAGGATGGAATATTATCAGCAATCCCTACCCTGCGCCAATTTTACTGAGTGACCTGATGGTCCGGAAAGACAGCAACCCCGCCATTACCTGGGCGGAGGCTTCGGCTACCAACTGGGTGTTCAACGGCATTTATTATTTCAAGGGCATCGATTGGGGCTCTCAATACGCAGCAGAAAGCGCCGGGGGCACCCCTGATGCAGTACTGACCCCCTGGCTCAGTTACTGGCTATATCTTCAGGTTGACGACGGTGCCACATATAAGCTAATTTTCTCAAAACCATAGATCTGGAGATCAACCGGTGAAAAAGATAATCACAACCATTTTCTTGACAGGCTTGTTCGTTGGTATATTCTCATACCCTGCCTCGGCTTTGGATGGCTGGGAGTCAAGCGTAACTGTAACTTCCGGCAATGCTGAAAGCCGTCTTTCCTACGGCCAGAAAGCTGATGCAACAGATCTTACCGACGGTCTCTACGATGTTCCAGCAATGCTCTCCGGGGCCATTCAGGTTTATTTCCAAAACGAAGAAGAATCTTTCTGGCGGGATATTCGGGCCATTGGGCCAAACAGCGAATGGCAGCTAATCATCACCAGCCACACCGGCAAGCCAGTCGTTATAACCTGGGATTCAGACAACCTACCCCAGGATGCCGAGGTAAGACTGATTGATACTGAGAATGGTCAAGAGGTTGACATGAAAAGCTTCAACTCCTACTCTCTGGGAAGCACCGACAGCGCAGTACTTGTCCTCGAAATCACAACCGATTAGGTGATGACAGCTATGAAACATCTCAAAAAACTCGCGCTGCTGACCATGGCCGCCTTCTTATTTGCAGCCTGTGGCGGCGCCGTAGAAGACCGTGGCACTGTTGTAGACACGACTGCTCCCAATTTTATTATTGGTGATCCTCCGGATGGGTCTGATGTCACCGCGGCATGCTCGGTTACGGCGGAATTCGATGATCCGCTTCTGGCATCAACTATTACAGAACAATCGTTTGTTATAAAAGATAGCACAGACACCCCACTATCCTCAGCAGATGGCACTTGGGGACTATCGCCATACAGTAATATGATAGCTCTGTTTGTGCCATTAACAGCGACTATCCCTATTCCGGACGATACTTACACTGTGACTCTAACAACCGATATTACTAATGCCGCAGGGATCAACCTGGAGACAGAGCAATCCTGGACTTTCACCACAACTGGCGCCGCAAACGTGGCCTGTACTCCTACCTGATTTTTACTCACAGGTAAAATAATTCTAGAAAAGGCGGGGCGTAAACCCCGCCTTTTTTATTGAACAACTTAACCCGGCTAAATCCCCACCGCTATGAATCCAATTGACCCGCTTCTCCTCTTACAATAGAATAGCATTAAGAACTCACGGTTAAACAGGAGAACAGGATTTGTGAAACTGGCATATGCTGAACAGATGCGCCAACTGGACAACGAGGCCATCAAAACCTACGGAATCCCTGAAACTGTCTTGATGGAAAATGCCGGTATCGGCACCGTTCAGGCCATAATGGAAAGTTACGGAGCGCTTGACGGCCGCACAGTCCTGATTGCCGCCGGACAGGGTAATAACGGCGGAGACGGCCTGGTCATCGCCCGGCATATCCTCCAGCGCGGCGGTCTGCCCTTCATCTTCCTGATGGGTGATCCCACAAAGCTCAAGGGTGCGGCCGCCGTCAATTTTAAAATTACCCAAAACCTCAAAATTCCAATCTATACGATAACCAGCGACGAACAGCTTCAGAGTCTCCAAAACTTCCTGCCGGAATGTGACCTCATCATCGATGCTATTTTTGGCATCGGCCTCAAGCGTGCGGTTAAAGATCATTTTGCCAAGACCATCGAACTGATAAATCAAGCGCCGCTGCCGGTGATAAGTGTTGATATCCCTTCCGGCCTGGACAGCGACACCGGCACCCCTAAAGGAATCTGCATAGCAGCAACTCTGACTGTGACTTACGGTCTTGCCAAACCGGGCCATTTCACCGGTCTTGGCCCTGAAATGACCGGAGCATTGGTAGTCGTTGATATCAGCATTCCACCGATTGTTATCGAAGAAGCGGATCTGCAGGTCGAAGTATTGGAAAACCATTCGGTAAGTTGCTCTCTCCCGACCAGGCCCAACACCTCACATAAAGGAACTTACGGCCACCTGTTGGTGCTGGCCGGCTCCAGAGGAAAGACCGGAGCCGCACTGCTCTGTGCCCGCGGAGCCCTACGCTCAGGAGCCGGGTTAGTCACTATCGCCACACCTATCGATCTCAATCATATTTACGAAACAGCCTTGGCCGAAGCAATGACCTTGCCATTAACTACTTCCGGAAAGGGCTACGTTGCTGACATTGATTATGATGAGCTCAGCAAAGCTCTGGAAACTAAAGAGGCCCTGGTTATCGGCCCGGGGCTGGGACAAGAGGAGGCAACCGGCCAACTGGTCTCAAGGCTTTACCGAAAGCAGAAACTACCGATGGTTGTCGATGCCGATGCCCTCAATCTTTTGGC
>DAOVJK010000343.1 GCA_030673265.1 Pseudomonadota bacterium
GTTCATGCACAGTGGAGGACTCTTCCCGGAGCATTAGGGCCGCAGCCTGCGGTTTAACGGTGACCGGAACCTTATTGCCATTCATCTTGCCGGCTTTGACCATTATTTTGCGGAGAATCTCGTAGCAAACCGTCTGCCGGGACTTGATGATCCCATCTCCATGACAATAATGGCAAGGTTCACACAGGGTGCTGGTAAGATTTTCAGAACTCCGCTTCCTGGTCATCTGCACCAGACCGAATTCCGAAACCTTGAGAATATTGACCCGGCTTTTATCTTTCTTCACCGCCTCTTTCAGGGCCCGAACCAGCTCGTCCCGATGGGCCTCTTTCTCCATATCAATGAAATCTATAATAATTATGCCGCCGATATTGCGGAGCCGCAACTGATAGGCGATCTCCCGGACTGCCTCCATATTGGTCTTAAAGATCGTGTCCTCAAGATCATTCTTGCCGACAAAACGACCGGTGTTTACATCTACAACAGAAAGGGCCTCTGTCGTTTCAATAATGATGTAACCGCCGCAACGAAGCCAGATCTTTTTGTCCAGGGCCCGGTTAATGTCCATCTCAATGCCGTAGGCATCAAAAACCGGGGTTTTCTCCTCATAGAGACTGACCCTTGACCTGAGGTGGGGCGCAAAGGTCTCAACAAATTTCAGGATACCTTCAAAAACCTGGCGGTCATCAACGATCAACCGGTCAACATCTGCCGAAAAAATATCGCGAACGGTCCGCAGGGTAATATCAAGATCCTCGTAAACCATACTCGGCACCGGGGCACTCACACCGCTATCCCTGATCTCATCCCAGAGAAGAAGTAAAAATTCCATGTCAGCTTCAAGATCTTGCTGAGAGGCGTTTTCTCCGACAGTCCTGACAATAAAACCCGTTCCGGCCGGCCGCAGTTCCTCAATAATCTCTTTAAGATTCTGCCTGGTAGACTCGTCCTCGATCTTACGGGAAATACCGATATGATCGGTCATGGGCATAAAAACCACATTGCGGCACGGCAACGTTATATTACAGGTCAACCGGGCCCCTTTGGTGCCGATCGGGTCCTTGCAGATCTGGACCAGAATATCCTGCCCCTCGGTTAACAACTGGTCAATGGTAATCCCGGCAGAGCGTTCGGGGATGGTATCGATGGGTAGACTGTCACCACAACATCGCCCCTCATTGTCATCCTGATCACAGGGGATCTCGCGGCCGCCACCATTTCGTTTAACAGTAACATCGTCGACATAAAGAAAACCGGTTCTCTCAAGACCTATATCAACAAAAGCCGCCTGCATCCCAGGCAACACCCTCTTGACCACACCCTTATATATATTACTAACCAAGCCTTTTTCGGCGGGCCTCTCAAGGTGGAACTCGACCAGATTGCCGTACTCGATCAAAGCTGTCCTGATCTCGAAAGACGTCGCGTTAATAATTAAATCAGTAGCCATAAGTTAATTTACCCGCAAAAATTATTTAGTAAGACTCAACTTAACTATTCATCCTTTCCGGCACCACAACTTCAGTACCCTTGCCAGAGCCACTTCATCGGCAGACAAGTCAAACAGCACCGCCATAATCTCCATCGGTTTCAATGCGGCCTTACCGGCCTCTGTCAACAACTGCATTTCGATCTGGCAATCCCCTTCAATCATGGTCAGAACCCTGACCAGTGGCCGGGCATCTATCATTCTCGACCGCCCCTTTCTGACGACCTCAACCTCGACCTTATCACTGCCGAGAAAAGAGTCCATAATCTCAGGTTTTATCGGGCGACCAAGGTTGATATGATAGCAGGTCAGCAGACATTGCTCGACCTTGCCGGAATCAAGCTTAATGGCTTCAACGCTGAACCCCTCCGGCAATTCCCGGTTAAAGGCCGCTTTGATCTCCTCCGGATCGGTCAAAACCAAATACAAATCAACCAGCAGATATTCCGCCTGACTCTCGGTTCCCAGAGGTAAGGCCGGACTGAAAGTAACCCGCGGACTTGGATTATAGCCTTGGGAGAAATTCATCGGCAATCCAACCCTGCGCAGAACCCGGTAAAAGATCTGAATTACTTCAAGGTGCCCGAGAAAGCGGGCCACGTCGCGACGACTATAGGTTAGCCTGTAGACAAAACGATTAGTACCATCGTCTGTGGTTGCAGAAGCTGGTGCTGCAACTGCACCGGTCTCCTTACCGAAATCACAACTCTTGACCACCACCGGCTTGATCGTCTTAAAATCACATAAACCACATTTCTGGCAACCATGGACCCGACAATCGGGGGTATAAACGCCATCGACCGCCTTCTGGATCTCCAACTTGATAAATTCGGGGTCGACGCCGCTATCAAGATGGTCCCAGGGCAACGGTTCATCATCGTCACGTTGCCGAAGATAGTTATCCAGGTCAATCCCGAGGGTTTTTGCCGCCTCCCGCCAGGTATCAAGCCGGTAATGCTCCGACCACGCATCAAGACGAGCGCCTTGCTGCCATGCCTCCTCAATCAGAGCAGATAAACGCCGATCCCCCCTGGACATGACCCCTTCCAGGAAACTCTGGCGAGGATCACCCCATTTCAGTTGAAAACTCTTCCCGCGCACCGCCTTTTTAAGATAATCTATCCTGGCAAAACCTTCGTCCACATTGAGCTGCCGGACCCGCTGAAATGGGGTGTGGGGTTTAGGCACAAAGGTCGCAACACTGATGTTGATCCGCCGCCCGCCCTGCTCGGCAGTCTGTAAGGCCCGCTTGGCCAAAAGCGGGATGGCCTCCAGATCCTCATCGGTTTCGGTGGGCAGACCAAACATGAAATAAAACTTAAGCAGCTTCCAGCCCAGACCAAATGCGGCCCGACTGGTCGCCAGCAGATCCTCCTCGGTAATCCCTTTATTAA
>DAOVJK010000331.1 GCA_030673265.1 Pseudomonadota bacterium
CCAAAAACCCCGCCCGGCTGGACCTTTACCTTGCCGGCCCCACTGATCTTGACTAGCTGGGCTGGTCCGCTAATAGTCCCGGCCAGGAAAAGTTTAGACTCCGTAACCCAGACCCCGTCCGGCGGCGAGATGACCCGAATAGCGTTCTCTGCGGCCAGAGTGACCGACCCGGACAGCAACAGGACGGCAAAGCTTAAAAAAACCAGCCTCACCAGCCGGTGGACCTCACCTTCAATATAACCTCTAATCATTATCATTTCCCCACCAGCAAGACAATATTCGGTAAATTGGTGACCAGGCAAAAGCTACCCAATAACGCCAGTCAGCCATCGCCAACAATTAGCATAAGTACAATAAATAGTATATTTACTTACTGCTCCGCGACTGAATTGTCAAGATCAAAGGCCTTTAGTTCCCTGCCCGGGCCATCCCCTGGCAACCATCTCGACCGCATGTCATCGTAACGCAACACCCTACTGTTGCAAGCAACAACCTGTCAGCTCGACCACAGGCAAAGATCTTATCCTGTCGCAATGCCCCCTCTCCTCCTATCGAGATAAGGGCAGACTCCAGCAGACAAAGTGAAATAACCGGGGCCGCACTTTTGCGGTCGGCAAGCCTTGTCGATATTCAAAAGGACTAACCCGCATATTTCATGAGAATTTTTGAAAAGTCATTTTAACTGATTGTCCTTGGGTGTTAAACCTTTGCTTTACTGTGGAATATCAAGGTCACAGTTTGTAGCAAATGAAATACATGGTTTGTTTTTCAGATAGCGCAGACTTCGAAACTACTCACCCTTTGGGCCGGCCGATATATCCGGATAGCACCCCTCAAGGGGGTATTGTCCAGAATCTGCTGGATAAGGCTTTCAGCATACTAAAGTATCGGAGTCTCCCTCTGGCCGCTTATCTGCTAAAAACATCATACTTTGCCTATCAAGCGTTTCGCAATCGGGCATCTCGACTGGTGAAATATGCGGGCTAAAGAAGGTTTTAAGCCGTTAAAATGGGCCGATGGCAAAGGGCGGGGAACCTTGCGAGACCCTGGCTGTTCTGAATGGAGGGCTGACTGTGGCACCGAAGATCAGAGCCAGGGCAGCGACAGGCCATCACGACCGGGGGGGGGAGAGATCTTGGCCTGAGCACCGGCCCGACTTCAAGGTTGCTCATCTCCTCGAGGCAAGCGAAGTCGCCGCAGGACCTGGGGGCGCCTTGCGGTTCGGCCTGGCTTGTTCGTCAGGCGCTATTCATAGTCAGAACCAGGCTTAAGGCGAACGGCCAACCCGGCGGCGCCTGACAGAGCAAGCCAAAAAAGCCGAAAGCCCAGGCTATTATGCAAAAAAAGGTGCGAACAGTCAAGCCGTTCGCACCTTTTCAAGCAACAGACCCGAAGCAGCCGGGCCTTGATCAGTTTACTAACTACTTACTTGGAACCATGACAGGTCTCACAACCGAGAGTGGCGGTACCATCGCCGGCTACGTTGGTCGAATAAGTAAAGCGTAGCAGATCGGGCTGGCCGGTGCCGTGGGCACGATGACAGGAAACACACATAACTTCATTACCAGCACCACCAGTTCCAACCGGAATCGCCTTAACGGTATTCAGATAGAGTGCGCCATAACCAGTCGTGCTTACGTTGGTAGGATGCCTGACGAACGGGCCGGTCCCGGTAGCACCAGTACCACCGGTGTTAGTGGTGCTATGGAAACCTGGATGACATGCAGCACAGAAGGTGTTCATATCAGCCGCAACATAGCTGTTTGTCTCAGCAACCACAGCTTCCCAGGTACCTGAAGAAGCGTTACTGGCAACATAAACGCCATCAGCAGGGGTGGCATTATCAGAGTCAGCATCAAGGAAACGGTAAGAATCTCCTGCGGTAGATGAACCGGTTCTTGCACTGGTAGCATCGGTCGCACCATGATGGTCGCCACCGACCGCGCCGTGACAGTCTATACAGTCAAAGGTGGCAGTAACAGCAGCAGAAGCGACGAAGGGGGAAACAACTCCACCGGATGGAGTCGGGCTAACCCCTGAGGCAAAATCCAAAGCGGCGTCAGCAGCCGTAACATTATGCGCGTTGCCAGGGGTGGTGCCGAAATAACCGCCTGCCAGCGGGAGGGCGGCATCGTCAACCTGCGGGGCCCAAGGCGTTGTACTCATTTTACCGGTAGCTGCGGCGTTGGTACCACCGGTATGACAGCCAGTACAACCATCCTGGATCAGCAGGAAGTCATTAGGACCAGCAGTGGCCATCGTAGCACCATTGTTGCTATCATGCATGGTATGGCAATTAACACAGGTACCACTGACAACACCAGCCTGAGCTACAGACGGCAGCATAAAGGCAGCGCCAACCAGCAGAGTTGCCCCGGCCAAACTTCCTAAAACAAGTTTTTTGTTCAACATCAATCTTTCCTCCATGAAACAATTTGTAAAATGCCCGAATTGGGCTCCCCAAAAAAATCTCTGGTTATTCAATCCTGCACCAAACAACCGAGACCATACCCTTTCAGTTTACACCGAAAGGAGTAAAAAAAACTCAGGTTAAAAACCGTACCACAATGTGCAAGCCTAATCAACTATTTTTTCAAATCGTCCGAACTTGCAGATTTTTTTTGAATCACCTCTTCCGGCCCAACAACCTTGCGCCGATAACGACCATGACCGCCACCGGCCCATAAACCCCAGCCACTGCCCCCAGGATATTCCCTGGCCCCCCAGGCCCTGCTTTACCGACCGTGTCCTTTGAAACATGGGTAACCTCAATTCCAGACGGCGGTGTCGTCAGTCCTGGCTCCATAACCGGATCTACACCTACCAGATTAGCGGCCGGTAGCGGCATAGTGGTATCGGGAAGGGCTACATTATCTTTTTTTGTCTCTAACTGCTCAGAGCCAATTTTCTTGGCCGAGATCGGCGCGACCGAGGCAATCCTGCCAGGAACAGCTGGGGCCGTGCCACCGAGTCCTGCTTCTACCGACGGGGCAGAGATCGTCGCAACCGAAGCGACCTTGCCGGGAACAGCCGGGGCCGTGCCACCGAGTCCAGCCTCGACCGACGGGGCAGAGATCGTGGCAACCGAAGCGACCGGACCGGGAACGGCCGGGGCAGGGGCGCCGCGTCCGGCTTCTATCG
>DAOVJK010000153.1 GCA_030673265.1 Pseudomonadota bacterium
CCCGTGCATCTTCGCAAACCGCAGGGCGCCCCTTCCTGCCTACATCCAGTGATCGGTGCGCTCCATCACCAGGCGGGCCACCGAGCACGGAGTCTTGATGTTCTCCAATGCCGCCACAGCGCCGATAACCGCCATAATCATATAGAAGCGGTCGACACTGTATTCATCGGTAATATGGCCGCCGGTGTAAGTGGCTATCGAACCTATCCCGAAAATCAGGAAAAAATTGATCCCGAAGCCCATGCCGTGGGAGGTTTTTCTGGTGTATTTGGAGATCAGGTAATTCTGGGCCGGTTGCCAGGCGTAATAAACCAGGCTGAACAGACAACTGATCAACAGTAATTTGGTATTGATCATGGTGCTGATCAGATAAAGAACCGGGGCAACGATAATAAAAATATAGAACGGCAGAAATTCCGGCCTTTTCATCTTATCAGTAATATAACCACCGAACCAGGCCCCGAACAGGCCCAGAGAAAGCACGACGGTGGTCATAATGCCGGCCATATAGACCGGTTCGTCATGGATATTGATAAAATGGACCTCACTTTGCAACAGGGTTGGGAAAAAAGTCAGCGAACCCCTGAAAATAAAACCGGAAAGGACACTACCGAGGTAGAGCAATAATAATGAAATGGGGATAATGATCAGGGCTGGGGACTTTATAGCTTTGGCGGTTTCGTCAGCGACCGTCCCGAGAACTTCACTATCTTCACGAGCCGTCTCTTTCGCAGGCATTCTCAACAATTTACGCCAGCTCAGATCGGCTTCGTCATCGATTTTGACCATTTGGATGATCATTGCGAAAGCAAGGCCGATCACTCCGTAAATAATATAGGCGGCCCGCCAGGTTCCAAAATATTTAACTCCATAACTGGCGACCAGCGGAGTCATGAAAAGACCGACATTGCCCATAACCCCGTGAATTCCGAGGGCCTTGCCCTTCCTGGTCTCCACCCTTCTGGCAATCAGCGATAGCCCGGCCGGATGGTGGATGCTGGCGAAAATACCCAGCATGGCATAAGTGATGGCAAAAGCCACCGCGCCGGGGGAAAGACCGACCAGAATCGATGAAACGGCCATACCGCCGACGCCGATGGTCAGCATTCGTTTGGAGCCGTATTTATCGGCAAGATAACCGGCCGGAAAGGACCCGAGGCCGTAAAGGAAGTAACCGATATTGGCGATTATGCCGATTTCAGTGAAGCTCAGTGAGTGTTCGGCGGTGATAACAATCAGCACGGCCGGCAGTAAGGTCATGTAGCCATGGGTGATGAAATGAGAAAAACTGGCCAGCCAGGTTAATTTAAGCTCGTGCGGTTGCAATTATTTAGCCTCCCAGGCCACGGCTTCGGGCAAAAGCGGATCAATCCTGACCTCTCCCAGTTCGGTATCTTCCTTACGGTCGAAAATCAATTCGTCGATCTTCCGGCGATTTCTGGTGCCGAACCAGTTGTTGGGTGCTTCGATCGGGAAATCCTGGGCCTCGGCCATGGCAATATTATAATCGCGATTATCGTAAATATTATTGAATTCGAACACCACCCCCTGGGCCTGGTAGAGATAGATGCCCTTCTTGTTACCGGTGATCTCGTTGTAGGTGACCCGGGCCTTGCTCTTCTCCTTGGCCCAGATCCCGAAGAATTTATTGTTGATAATCTCGTTATGGGATATCTCGGCATCGGAATTGCGAAAGCCGATCCCCCCCTTGTTTTTGGCAAAAAGATTATCAGTGATGGTTAGCCGGGAACGTTTACCGAACCATGCCACATCGGGGGTTTCCTCTTCAGCCTTGAAGCTGACCCCTACCCCGTTCATGACAAACTCATTATGAGCGATCCGCACCGATGAGCCATGGGCATGGACGCCATTGTAGCCATTGATGATTCTGGCATATTCAACAACATTATCATCGCTGCCCAGAAAATTGATGGCGCCCCAGTCGCCCGGTCTCGGATCAATTTCCGCCGACCTGAAAACTATGTGATCTTTGGGGGTGCCTTTGGCAATCAGCCTGCCGCGAATGATCAGTTCTGCCTGCGGATAGTATGGTGAGTCGATATCGAACATGTTCTGCTCGCTCTTCTCATCGATCCGTTTGAACTTGACAGTGGTACCGGGCATTATGGTGAGTGTCACCCCAACCGGCACATAGATGTCACCATTGACGATAATCTCCCCGCTCCAGATCGTATCCTTCTCCAGAGTGGTCATATAGAGCTCGGTTACCGGTTTTCGCTCACAACCAGCTATCAATATAAATAAGAGCAACAGAGTTGCCGTAATGAACTGCCTGGTGTTTTGCATAATTTATCTCTCTTGCAATGTTAAACTCATTCTCCCCTGCCAACAAAGTGCCTAAAGTGATCTAAAGTTTAAAGCACCCTTATAACCGGGCATTATAATGCCTAAAGTTGCGGTACTTTTCTAATCAGACTCTTTTCAGTACCCCCTCGGAGTCTCTCGCTTACCTGAGGGGTGTAACATCCATAACTTTAGGCACTTTAGTCACTTCTAACTTTAGGCACTTACTCCCCCCCCTAATCCAGGCCGGCCTGGTACTCCGGTGCGATTCCGTAGCCCCGGCGTCGATTCAATACGCCGACCGTCAGCATTATAGTCAGTCCGGCCAAAACGGCAATCTGGCCGCCGATCGGGGTGCCCTCAGCGGTTCCGGCCAGGTTCCAACTTTGGGCAAGGGCCGCACCGGCCAGCATACCCAGAACTGCAGCACCGGCATCGTTATCACCCTGGGCGGAAGCAATCAGCTGCCGCATCGGACACCCCCTGATCAGCACCGAACCAAGCCCGACCATCATCATCCCCAGAAAAGCCCAACCGTAGCTGTCGTTGGAACTGGGCTGGCCCTGGAGACCGAAACTGAACTGCCCCGTCAAAATACTGGCGACCAGAGCAAACATAAAAAAGGAACCGAGACTGATCAACAACCCTGTGGAACGGGGGCAATTCAGGACTTCTCGTGGGCCCCACAGGAAAATGCGGGCGATGCCGCCGGTAATACAAAACTGGGTATACTGGGCCAGGCCGCCGATCAGCAGACCGATCCCGAGGGAAAGCAAGACCGGGGCCCGTAGCGCGCCGGACCCCTTGCTGCTAATCAATACAAACGAAGGCTCAATGAAAACCAGGGCCAGCAAAAAAAGCATAAAGCCGGGGATAAATAAAGCGTTGGCCCGGGGTTGGGGCGAAGGACTGCCGAGCCTGAAACCGTTCTCGATAAACTCAAGGCCGATGTAAATACCGGTAACCAGCCCGACCAGCCCTACTAAAGCACCGATATCACCGGAGGTTAATCTCAAGACCATCTTGACCGGGCAGCCGATAAAGATCGTACAGCCGATGATCAGGAAAAAACCGATCAGGAAACGCAGCAGCGGCGAACTACCGCCGGAAGAAACAAATTCACGGCGAATCACCGCCAGGAAGAAAGCGCCCAGGACAAAACCGATCAGCTCCGGCCGCAGATATTGCATACGGATATTGTCGTGGAGGCCCATGGATCCGGCGATATTCTCCATGAAACAGGAGACGCAAAGCCCGGTATTAGCCGGATTGCCGTAATATGAAAGAGTCAGAGCGCCAATGCCAAGAACAGCGCCCATTAGAATAAACCAGCCTCTATGCATGATTCTTACCTCCTACCTAGCCACAACTTCCGGCCACCCGCCGCAGCATATAATACAAAATCTCCAGCTGCTGTTTGAGCTGGGGATCTCCGGGGCTTTCTTCAAGTCCGGCCCCGATCGTTTGACGGGCCTCATCAAGGATATTTTTAATCTGTTTACCGCGAAAAAGTTCTTTAGCCTTCTTGTCGAGAAAATCCGGGTTGAGATCAACCCCTTTACGGTATTCGAGCATCGCCAAAATCGGTTGCTGGCCATGGACATAAAGATCACCAAGCAACATATACGGTCTGCCATCGAAAGGATAATCCTTAATCATACTATTAATCAATTCCCGGGCCTTGGGAAGATTCCCACTGTTTAACAGGGTCTTGGTAATTTTTAGTTTGTTGTCGAATTCGGGGCTGATAATGATCACCGCCTGTCTGGAAACTCCGGTGATACCAGCTGTAGGATTATCCAAGCCAGAAGAACTGACAATAATGATTGAGGCGGCAACAACCATGACGGCAACGGCAAGGAACGCCAATTTATCAAGGCGATCCAAGGTTTTTAAAGAAAAACCATCTTCGTCGCTCTGGTTGTCCAGCTGAATCCGGCAGGATTCCTGATCTGGATTATCGTGATCGGTTGTCACGTTTTATGATTCCGTATTTGTTGACCTGGGGTCATAAATTTTAAAGAAAAACGTCTCGTCCTTTCATGGCATAAGGCGACGATCTTATGGCAAGGAAGCCTTGCTGGGCACTAGCAGATCAACACCTGCCGTATCTCTTGCAAAATCAACTTCCTTGGTCAGATTATAATCACTCTCTGGCGGGAAATCCTTACTGGCCCCTATAAAAAATTTACCTTTGGGCAGAAAAAGAACATAGTGGCCATCAGCCCCTGTCCAGGTTGAGAGATATTGGGGCATATCACCGAATTTCCGCTGCTGATCAACCAGCACATAGGCCATCTCGACCGGCAAGCCGTCATCGTTGAGAATCTGGCCGCTGATTTTGATAACGGCTTCACTGCGCTTCTGGTTGGCCCGGGCCGCCTCCCGCAGATCCATTATGGTAAAATCTTTGCGAAACTCTTTTTTACCGGCTGAATCAACCTCAATCGTCTCCCCCGAATGTTTATCGTCCTTGCCCAAGGGGCCGAAACTGGCGCCGCTCACACGCATAATCGCCATGGTCCAATAATGGCCGGGCGGTAGTTCGACCCGGAAATAACCGTCACCGCCGGTACGATTGGAGATGAAATCGGCGGGTCGCTTTACATTAGCTGAATCGAAGACATATACCTCGGCACCGCCAACCGGTTTATTGGCCGTATCAACTATCTGCCCCCTGAAGACAAAATTCTCTGCGGCAGGAATCTGGCCCGGCGCCCAAAACAGCAAGAAAAGGGCAACGATTATAAACCCATGGCTACGGGTCATTGCCTGCCCCCTTCACCCTGGCCGGGTGGTTTGATTTTGAGATCCAGCGGAGCAAGCAAAAATGGCTCGAAGCGGGCGATCCCTATATACGATTCCTGATTGCCGTCAAAAATCATACCCTGGGGCCGCTTACTCCCCCACCAGTTGTGACGGGCATCGACATCATCCTTATTGAAATCGCCGAGACGCAGGTTGTAGCGCTCGTTATTAAAGAAATTATTCCGATAAATTTTCACACCCTTGCCACCCTCGCGGATAAACACGCCAATTTCGTTGTAACTGATCTCGTTTTCGAAGATGTCCATATTGCCCCGAAAGGCGCGGATGCCGATACGGTTTTGGGAGAACAGCGAACGACTGAGTTTAATGGGGCCACTTCTGAACCTGATCCCCAGATCGTTGTTGGTAAAACGGCAGCCACTGATTTCCATCGGCACAAAGTGGATATGAAGTCCATAGTCGGCATAACTGAAATCACAATTTGCCACTACAGTGCCGACGGCCCTTTCCAGTTGAATACCCAACCAGTCGGATGGTCCGGTCTTGGCAGTTGAGGTGAAAACGATTCTTTCATCCTCCTTACCCGCAGCTTTGAGAGCCCCGTAGACCAGCAGTCCAGATTCTTCGGTAGAAAACTCGGAGGTGACCCCGGGCCTGACCGTCAGCGTCGCCCCTTTATTAATGGTCACCAGATCATCGACCCGGATACCACCGGCCCAGATAACATCACTATTAATCTTTGCCAGCGGCCAAACAAAGGGTGTTGGGGCGGTCGTTCTTCCTGCATAGTTTACCCTGCCCAAGCCAGGTTCGTCGTTGACATCGTATATCTCCTTATCAAGGTCGCTCTCGCCCCACCAGTTGTTACCGGCCTCGATGTCTTTGTCTCCCTCCAGACCGACAGCATATAAACCGTTATCGACGATATTATTGTTGTTGATTATCCCGTCAAAAGAGATGATGCCAACCCCCCTTTCGCCGTTCGCATTAATCAGATTATTGCTGATAGCCGCCCGGGTATCCCTGAGGCTTATCCCGTTAAGGGCGTTGGCCTGGAAGGCGTTGCCGGTTATCTCAAGATGATCGCTATTGCGGACCAGCAGTCCTGATTCGAGATTGCCGCTCATGACGTTGCCATTGAAGCTGCCATAAACCGCATCCGAAACGAGCATTCCCATCCGGTTGCCGGCTAACAGGTTCCGGTTAAGAAAAGAGGTGCCTTCCCTTATTCTCAGCCCTTCGCCGTTGTTATCGGCAAAGATATTATCGGCGGCCTGCAGGTTAAGCCGGAAGAAATTAGCCCCATTCAGGTTATGGAAGATCTCGTTGTTGTTGAAAATCACTTCTGAATCCCGGGTCTGAATACCGCTCTTGTTACCATAAAACTGGCTATTGCTAATGGAAACCAGTGACTCCTGAAATTGAGCGCCACGGAAGTTATTGCGGAGAATCGTTTTGTTAACCGCCACATTGGAATAATGAAAATGGAGACCCCGATAACCATCTTCAATCTGGCAGTATTCGATGATATTCTGGGCCAGCTCACTACCCAGAATATTTATGGAGTCCCAGTCACCCAGACGCCGGACCTTTTCGGCAGAACGGAAGATAATCGGTTTTCCCGGGGTGCCCTTGGCGACGAGCAGGCCCTGGATCTGCAGGCCGTTTTCACCAATCCCGTCACCATTGGTATCCTTTTTGGAAAACTCAATAATGGTGCCGGGCATGATGATCAACCGGCTTTCAGGGGGCAGGCGAAGTTGGCCGTCGATCAACACCCTGCCCTTCCAGACCGTGTAATCCGGTAAGGCCTCGTCTCTATAGGTTGCGGAGAGGGGGGCAATGGGCGTTTCATACCTTTGTTCGCTAAGGACTGCCCCGGATGAAACCGCGCTGAACAGATCATTCTTACGATTATCCCTGATGATGCTTTTCTCATCCGAGTCAAAAAAAGGTTCATCCCGGAGCAAGACCCCGTAATCATTCTTTTCGATGACGGTATCTTGAAGATTGAGCGCGGCTTTCTGGCCCTGGGCCACAATTCCGTAATGATTTTCCTTAATAAGGCTATTATTGAGAACGGCCCTGCC
>DAOVJK010000282.1 GCA_030673265.1 Pseudomonadota bacterium
AAATTGCCGCTGTCGACGATAATGCCGCCGATGCTGGTGCCATGCCCGCCAATAAATTTGGTCAGGGAATGAACCGAGATGTCGGCCCCGTAATCGAAGGGCCGACACATGAATGGCGTAGCCACCGTATTGTCAACAATCAGCGGAATCCCGGCCTGGTGAGCGATCCCGGCGATCTTCTCTATGTCCGGCGTGTCCAGCCGGGGGTTGCCGATGGTTTCGATAAAGATGCATTTGGTCTGCTCATTGATCGCCGCCGCAAACTTTTCGGGGTTGGAGGTATCGACAAAGGTTGTCTCGATACCGAACTGTGGCAGGGTAATAAGGAACAGCTTGTAGGTGCCGCCATAGAGACTGGATGAAGAGACTATGTTGTCATCAGGACGGCAGATATTGATAATCGCGTAGGTTATAGCCGAAGAACCGGAACTTGTCGCCAAGGCACCAACCCCGCCTTCCAGATGCATCAGCCTTTTTTCAAGCACGTCGGTGGTTGGGTTCATTATCCGGGGGTAGATATTGCCCGTTGCCTCGGGCGCAAAGTCGTCGGGGCGCAGTGCGTCTTGATCAAGATTTAAGCGTGGTGCCCATACTTCCGGTTTCAGGGAGAAAAGCTGGGCGGCATCTTCGGTGTCGTTAAACACATAACTGCTAGTCTGATAAATCGGCACCACCGCCTGACTTCGGGTGGTGTGACCAGCGTGTAAGCGGAGGGTTTCCGGTTTCCAGGGCATGGTGAACCAACATTTCAGGCTGAATAGTTACCTTAATTGCTTTACTAATATTGTAGTCTTGCCATGTTATCGGTTGGATTACAATTTATTAACCGCGTTGATCAGTTCGTCAAGGGACTTGAATTTTTAGAGTTACTCTTTGGAAATAGCTATTTCCAAGGGGGCAGGCCCCTTTAATATAACCGGGCAAGCCTGTTTTTGCTGATATTATTGTCTCAAATTCATCCCGGTGCAGGAACTCCATTTCAATATGCGGAATGCCCACTGAATAAATTAAACAGTTCAAGTCTCCGTTTGACTCGTATTGGATTTTTTTTCGACTTAATTGCCAACCGCTATCCACTAAAACTGGAAAAGAAAAGAGCGGCAGATTCATAACCTGCCGCTCTTGTATGCCTAACTAATTTCTCTAAATTACATCTGGTGGCACGATTCACAATCCTCTGCTACACCGAAAGCTCCCTCCCCATTGTGGCAGGCCCCGCATGATTTGCCGCTCTCCATGTCTTCCATGGTCGCCTTGTTCGCAGCGCGCCTGGCCACGAACAGGTCGGGATGGCATTCGTCGCAGCCAAACATATCTACGTGTGCGGCGTGCGGGAAAGTGACGTTGCCATCATCTTCGTTCTTGTAGAGAATGTCGCCGGCATGGCAGGTGACACAGTCGCCAGTAACGCTGAACGCCCTCTTCCCGTTGTGGCAGGCTCCGCAGGCCCTGCCTTTTTCCATCTGTGTCATGCTGACCGGTCTGCGGCGGGGATTCTTCTTTTTGAAGATTTTCGGGTGACACTCATTACAATTGGGGCCGTGCTTAGCGTGGCTGAAGAGGACCTTGCCAACGGTCTTGGTCGGTAAGTAGACTTCGAACACCATCCCCATTTCAACGGCGTGTAGAACAGCGGGCAGGCCGAACATCAGTAGAATGACCATTAAGAAACAGTGCTTTGACATGTGCTTCCTCCACGGGTTTGTTTTGCAATCAATATACGAATTTTACCCGAATAGTCAATATATTGGCATTACGAGATCCCGATGAGAGTGCGGCCGTTTCCTGGGCAGCCTTCCATCAGCAAGGCGGATCAAAGAAGTTTGTGCCGTTGGCGGTTTTTTCTGCGGTTATCCCCCATTGCATAAATTGACACTGTTGACATAAGTGCGTAAAATTTAACCAAGAACCCAAGTAATTTTAACGGCTATCAAGCAAGCAATGGAGGTCCTCAATTGAATCGATACTTAATTGTTACCAGCATATGCTTGGCACTGGCTGGGTGTTCATCTTTTAATCTGGGCCGGGATATAGTTGCCCCGGATAACGTCAAAGGTTCTTACAACCTGATTCTGGTAGGCGGGACCTTTGGTGCCGATGCGGAAAGAATTGCCATCCTTGACGTGGAAACCGACGGTTACTCGTTCAGGCCGGTAACTGGCCCCGGTAGGGTGAAAAATTTTCCGGGAATGAGCAGTGAGAGAGCCCTTAAAAAGGTTGAAGAGTTTTTTTCCTCCCACTGCGCCTATAACGGCTTCCTTGTAAAGGAAATGAAACTGCCTGATGGCTCCTTCATCGGTTATGAACTTACTCCGGACTACCCTGTTTCCCTTTGTGAGGATGGTAATGAGCTCAGGGTAAGTTACGGCCTGGGAGAAGATGGTGAAATCAAGGTTTACACCTGGCTACTCCTCAATGAAGAGGAAGGTCGCAGCAGGAATTTGCCGGTACAGAAAAAATAGTTCGGTTCTCTTAGCTGTTCCGTAAACAGCCTTTCATCCTGTGAAAAAATGTTGAATTATCTGATCAGTACCGATGGCTACCAGTGAGAATAGCGAGATGATCAGGTAATTGATGTTTTCCGGTGAACGTTTGATCGACTCGAGAAGATAGGTCAGGTCATGACGCTCCTCTGCGGATAAGACTTTTTCTGCCTTAATCTTTTCTATTAACCGGTGATTCTGGATGGCCCGTTTGCGTTTCTGGGTTATCAGGTATCGATGCCAGAAAAACAGAAAGTTACCCAAGACGGCAAAATACCAAACCGGCCTGACCCACTCCGGCTGGATGCGGTCGATAACGATCAGAGCCCGGAAGCCAATGGCGGTGGAGAGGCCCAGGGCCATTGCCCCGTAGATCTTGTAATTGGACGCTATTCTCGGGCCGGTCTTATTATTATCGTTCGACATTTTGAATATTCCCTATAACATCGGTGGCGGCGTGATTGAAAGTCTCAGCCGTTTTGATTTCTTTTTAGAATGATTTATTAATATCGCTATCAATCCTTCTTGATCAATCTCCCTGGTTTAACGGTTTTCGTGCCGTATCTCCGGTTCAGTTCGTCGACTGCCCGGCTCAGTTTTTTTTCCCTTTCTTTGGTAAAGTCAGTTCCAAAGAGACCCAACTGCCGGCTCGCAACTTCGGCGCGGAGCTTGTTAACGCTTATCCCCAGGAGTCGTAAAGGTTTGCGGCCAGCTTCGGTTTTTTTGAGAAGTCCCAGACCGTGGTGATAGAGTTCCATGCTGTCGCTGGTCGCCTTCAACAGGGTCATCGAGCGGGTTTTGGTGGAAAAATCATTGAACTTGACTTTGAGCGAGATTGTTTTCCCCTCAGTGCCATGGCGGCGGAGACGGGCGCCGACCCGGGTGGCCAGGGAGAGCAGTTCTCTTTTGATGATCTTCAGGTCTCTGATGTCTTCGCTGAAGGTGTCTTCGTGGCCGATGGATTTTGCCGCCCGGGCCGGGACCACCGGTCGCTCATCGATGCCCCGGGCTGAATAATACATCTGGGCGCCGTGTTTTCCGAATTTACTGGTAAGAATACCAAGGGGCAGGGTGGCCAGGTCGCCGATGGTCCTGACACTGAGCAGTCGAAGGGCCTTGATGGTGGTCGCCCCGGCGCCCCATAGTTTGCTGATCGGCAGATCGGTCAGGAATTCTCTTTCCCGGCCTGGCTCGACAATGGTCAGGCCGTCCGGTTTTTCCAGGTCGGAAGCGATCTTGGCCAGCAGTTTTGAGGTGGCAACCCCGGCCGAAGCGGTCAGGCCGGTCTCTGATCTGATCATCTCCCGGATAATAGCGGCTATCTCTGTGCCGCTGCCGAACAGCCTGGCGGAACCGGTCACATCAAGAAAGGCCTCGTCAAGGGAGATCGGTTCGACCAGCGGGGTGAAACGGTGGAAGATGGCCATGATCTGTCCGGAAATTTCACGGTAGCGGCCCATTCTGACCGGCAAGAATACTGCGTCAGGGCAGAGCTTATGGGCGGTAAGGGTCGGCATGGCTGAATGGATTCCGAACTTTCTGGCCTCGTAGGAGGCGGCCGAAACTACCGAGCGGCTGGAGAGTCCGCCCACAATTACCGGTTTGCCGAGTAGTTTTGGATTATCCAGTGCTTCGACAGACGCGTAGAAGGCGTCCATATCGATGTGGATAATGGTT
>DAOVJK010000185.1 GCA_030673265.1 Pseudomonadota bacterium
AAAGGTTGAAGAGAATGGCCTACGGTTATAAGGATGTTACGTACTTTCTATTGAAAATTCACCAACACTGCGGTCTTCTCAATCCAAGGCTTTCAACTTAAATACGAATGAACCAAGATTTTTTGCTTTATCAAGTTCTTCCGATTGGGGCAGAAAATGGGTTTGGCTTAGAGTGCCCTTTTTCTATCAAAAAGTGGTCTCTAAGGCTCAAAAACACCTATTATTCGGACATATATCAAATATATTCAGACACTTAGCTTGGTCTGACCCCAGCGGTTCTTATTTTGTTTCTTTTGTTTATTTTGTTTCTCTGCTGAATCACGCGAATTTAATCCCAGAACAGTACTCAACATCCCTCAAGGGCTTTCTTCACCATGCTGGGTTTCATGAGGATGGAGGCGGTTGTATTTGATGAAACGTCCTTGAACAGGACCTCGCCATGAATCTCGCCTTTTTTAAGAATCGGGGGGCTGATCTTCATAACCATTTCCAGAATCCCTGAAGGGACCGAGGAAAGCAACCACTTGGCAACACCCTTTTTCTGGTCGTAATTGGTTATGGGATGTGAAGATTCGATTATCTCCGACCCGGGAAGGATCTGCTGGGTAATGAGCACCGCCGACGGGGCGGGGAGCGGGATGATAATCTGCCACCGGATATGATTGCCGCGGGGCTGCAGATATTTTGCGGAAACAGCTGTACCGGCGACCGCAGGTACAGCTGCGAAGATCGCTACGATCAGTAATATGCCGATTGTCTGGAGCATATCTCTGTTGATCATCTTCATTGTGGTCAGCATCCTTCCAAAGCGTATATTTTATACTTTACCCTTTTCTGAACCTCCCGCAGTTTACTGCCGCGCGGGTGATGTTTCAGGTTTGTTGCGTATTTCTCGATGGACTTCTTCTCCCTGGCAAGGCGATCGGTCGTCAGCGGGGCTTCTGCCAGCCGTTTTTCGATTGCGGCCAGCACCTTTACGGCTTCCTCGGTATTGCCACGGTCAACTGCCATTGCCGCCAGCCGCCTTGCTTCATTGACTGCAAAGATATATACGCGTTCGATCACTTGATCGTTTTTCCCCATATTTATCTGGCTGCGATCAGTCATGGCGTTAAGGTATACCGGCCTGGTAATCGCCCTGCCCTTTTTCTGACCTGGTATCGCATACCGCAGGCTGACCTTGGCGATGTTGTGCTCACCTTCAGCCAGTTCGGGGATATCTAGATGGAGCATATAGCGCCGCCGTTCACCGACGGAAAGTTCACCGACGTTGTACTCAATCGTTCGGTCACGTTCTTCATACCTGTTGCCGATAATCTTACGGATCCCGATCTTCGCTGAAAGTTCAACTCTCAGGATGATATTTGAAGCGAGCAGGGTCTGCATGGCTGAAAACTCTCTGGCCATAATATCCGGGATCCGGGAGGGCCGATCGATATAGTAATACATGCCACCTCCATCGATGGCCAACGTGGTCATCAGGTCTTCGTTAAATCCGGTTCCAACCCCCATGGTTGACAGCGCCATTCCTTCTTCATAGTTTCCGCCGGTGATCCTCGACAACTCCTGCACTGAGGTGATGCCCCTGTTGGCAAGTCCGTCGGACAGCAGAATCACTCGTTTTATACAGTTGCTTTGCAGCCCGATGTTGATCTCCCGGTATCCAGCCAGCAGGCCAGCACCCAGATTCGTCGAACCTCTTGGGTAAAGACTGTTTATCCTGTCGAACAGAAAGGCCTTGTCTCTGGCCGGTTGCATAGGAATAATCACTTCTGCCCTGTCATCATAGGCAATTAATGCCATACTGTCCCGGCCCCGCAGCCGTTCGACTATTGACCGGGCAGCATCCTTGACGAATGCCATCTTGCCTTCACTTTGCATTGACCCGGACCGGTCGATTACCAGAGCAATTTTCATCGGTGGTAAAGCGGTCGCGTCAAGGTAGTCCGCATCCTCTGGGGCCTGTAAAAGGATCTCCATCGCTCTTTCCCCCTCCGCTCCGGCCCGGACATTCACATTATCAATCCTTATGCTCATTGATACATCCGGAATCTTGCTGCCGAAAGCCGAGGGCGAGAGGAAAAGTCCCACACTGCCCATAAACATGATATTGATAGTCAGGATCGCTAAGTGTTGCCTCATCTGTCTCCCTCCTGTTGGTTTCGGTGGTTATTACCTTCTGACATTCCCAGATCCAGCGCTTGTGGCATGCAACCAAGCCTGTCACCCTTCGGTATCAACAGCCTTCAATCTTAATACGCAACTTAAGCTTCTGGGGATCGAAACTGACCTTGTCTCCAACCTTGAACTTATCCTTACCGGTTGGGACCTGGACATGTTCAGCTTTGCCCTTCTTAATGGTTACTTGCTCCCCGGTTACTCCGACAACCTCAAAACCTTGTAGGTAGCCGCCATAACTGACAGAAGTCAGCCCCAGAACCAAAGCCGTTATCAAAGCGATCATCGTAGTTCTCTTCATGTTTTGTCCCTCCACGTTATTTTTACTGCGTTCCTGCCTTTCCTGGTTTTCAGGAAACCTGCCATAACTATCTTGCTCAGGTTCTTGCCGCCGGAAAGACAGCCTTCTTTTAACTTCAGGGTAAGCTGTCGGGAGTCAGAAAAAAATAGACATCGGGCTACGAACGCAGTTTTGCGGCTAGATGTCTACCCATGTCTGGTTCTAAAAAAGGGAAATCAAGGTGAGAGGTTCGTGTTTTACACCGGCCAGATCGATTACGTGCCGAATCAGACAGTTTTTGCGGGGACGTCCCTTGAAATACGGGGTCTCGATGAGTACGCGACCGTAGAAAGAGAATGTGAAAGGAGGGGATGGTAATTTATACGCAGAAGTGGCAGAAACGCCTAAATCGGCTATTGGCCAAGCAGAGCTAACAGCCTTCGACAGCCTTTCTTTTTACCGCAGTGGGCTTCATGAAAATCGAAGCCGTGGTGTTTCTGGATTCATCCTTGAACATGACCTCGCCATGAATCTCACCTTTTTTGCGGATCGGTTTGCTGATGGTCATCTTCATCTCCAGAGTTCCCGGGGAAATCGAAGTTAAGAGCCACTTGGCAATGCCGGATTCCTGATCGTAGGAACTCAAGGGATGCGATAGATCAAGGATTTCTGAACCAGGCAGAATATACTGGGTAACAATGATAGCGGCCGGCGGGGGTGAAGGAACTTGAATTTTCCAGATGATATGTCTGCCTCTCGGCTGCAGGTATCGAGCATAAATAGAGGTACCGGCGTGGGCGGCTACGGAAGCACAGACAACAATAAACAGGAGTATGGCAAAGACACGTAACATGCTTCTGTAAGGCTTTTGAACGACAACAAAATTCATCCTGCCACCTCTTTCTATTTTCCGATCTGGTATTGATTGGTTTTTTGATCCCAACTGTAGCTCCCTGCGGACCAGATCTGTCTGATAAGGTCCATATCCACCCCAAGATCCCGCAATAACTCAGCCGAACTGAAGGCTGTGAGAATTTCCTCGTCATTGATGATACCATCAACATTGGCATCCACCCAGTGATGGTTGGATATGGTCAACTCGCTGTTCCCCTGAATGTGCTGTTCTAAGCCGGAGGCATTGTCTGCCTTGATTCGGCCCGTAAAGGTAATATCAACTGATTTCTGCAAGTCAGCCGAAGTCACGACCAGATAGGCCAGAAAAAAGGGGGACGACAGCCGGGAATTGCCGATCCATTTGACCGTATTGGTCCCGGAATCAAAAGCCGCAACCTCTGGTTGACCGCGGAGGACGGTAAAATTTATCGGGAGTTTCTCTTCCATGATGAAAGCAAAGGGTTGTGCGCCACTCGATTCGACGCGGACAACAACCGGGAACGGCTGCCCGGGGGCAATATGTTTGGGCAAGAATCTGGTTGCGGTAACTGTAAAGACCTTCTGCCGACTACTGAGGATCAGCATCCCTCCGGCAACTATGGCAAGGATGATCACTAAAACGATCGGGAACAATCGTTTTCGCCATCTTCGGTCCTCTGCCGAGCTCCCGCCGGAAATACGATTTCCACCGGGTTGCCCTGCCCCGGAATCGAGCAGTTCTTCCGGGGTGACATCAAGTGCTTCCGCCAGTTTTTCAACGTTCTCCCATTTGACTGTGGGATACCTGCCATTCTCCCACCTGGAAACAGTGTCGGTTGTAACACTCAGGAAGGTGGCGACGTACAGCTGGGTCAGTCCTTTCGACTCACGAATGAACTTTATCTTGCCTCCGTCAACACTGACACGGGATACAGGGCTACGGAGTATTTGATCCTTAATGCTCATTATCCAAATAGTACTTCTGGTGGATTTATAATTAGTTACCGCTAGGCTTCTTCCTGTATAACGAATAAACAGTCGCAATCTAACCGACAAAAGAAGAATCAGCAATGAGCGATATACTTAAGAAGTAAGCAGTCATGTCAAACAGCGGCCAACATTGACCCCTTTCAGCGCGAAACACACTACCTTGTTCGGGGTTAATGCGGGTAGACGGGGTCGGGCCACGCTAACTAGCTGATATTCGAGAAGAAGTATCCCAAGAATATGTGTTTAACGGCCCTGTAATAACATTTTTGCCATCAAAAACGTTATTATAGGTTCCCATCTCTTCTCGTAACTGAAGCTCTCCATCACTTTCAAGAATTCTTCGCCATTTTGCCAAAACAACCAGTTTGCTTTGTATCCCCTCAAGAAAACTTTCACTTCCCACGGCTATACTTGCAGTCCATTGAGCTTGCCGGGAGTTGTTAACTTTATTAAAGAGTCATTCACTAATTCCTGCTGTGCCATCCGCAACTCATCATAACTTGGAAACCAGCTAAGTTCCGAAAGTTTTTGATGTTCAATAAGCACACTCTTCTTGCGGGGTTTCTGGATTTCTTTAAAGCCACAGAATGCCCCTTCCGATGGAGGAGAAGCAACACCGGCATCGACCATATTCAAATCTATATATACAATACACCCCAGCAAATGATGCCCCGTCTCTACTGCTGTTGCATGATACCGATCTTCCCAGAAAGACTCTTTCCGTTTTTTCCTACGATTGTATTCCTGGCCTATTCGACCGGCAACCAGCTTGATTGATTCGGGGATTACTTCTCTCCCTTTTTCATCTTGGACAAGTAAATGGATATGGTTGGAAGTCACTGTGTAATTAAGGATTCTCAGACCATAGCGGCGTTTCGCTTCAAAAAGCCATTGCCCTAATCTCAGCCGATCTTTTTTCAGCTTGAGAAGGAAATCTCTTTTGTGGCATCGATGGGTGATATGCCATATTTGACCTGAAACACAATGTCTTTTGCTCTAGCCATGAGTTATATAGATCTATATTTGCTTTTTTGGCCTTAAAAACGTCATTACAGGCCCAGAAAAGGCCTTTTTTACAAGATGATTACTAGTGATTTAAGACGGTTAGCGTGGCCCGACCCCAGAGCATCAGAGCATTGAATCCGATTCAGTATAGATTTGACTAGCATCCCGTTCTCCTTCTTTGACAGTGGATTTTTTGGTCGAAACCCATATTGCCAGAGTTGAAGACGGGATGTGTTTTATTCTTTGATTTGCCAGTTCTTTCAGAACTCCTTTGATCTGTTATTTACCCACAGATTCTGCGGAAGAGCCGAATAATCAAGTAAGCTGTCAACTGAATTATGTATTCTGCAATAGCATAACAACCCCGTTTTAACTAAAGAAACAACTTACAAGAAAACAGCAGAGGGAACACGAAGATGTCTTTGAATTTGACCAATACCTCTGATAACTGTTAGCATCATCACCAATGTTTTATGCACAGGAGATTTGCACTCCAGTAGACCGCATCTTAGGCACACTCCTATTAACAATAGGATTAGAAACAATTTAAAGAAGGAGCAACCATGGGTTCGAAAAATCTTTCAATCATGTTCACCGATATCAAGGGGTTCACCGAAAAAACCTCTGGCGAAACCCGGCGTGGCATGTCCCAGCTGCTGGCCGATCATGACCGTCTCCTGATCCCTGTTTTCCACTACTTTCAAGGCCATATCGTCAAAACTATTGGTGATGCATTCCTCGTCTATTTCGATAGCCCCACCGATGCAGTACTCTGCGGGGTAACTATTCAGGAAGTCTTGAGACAGCACAACATCAATCTGGAAGAAAAAGACAAATTGGAAGTGAGGGTCGCGATAAATGTTGGCGATGTTACGGTCACCTCCAATGACATCATGGGAGAGGCCGTCAACATTGCGGCCCGTCTTGAGGCGGTAACTGATCCAGGCGAGGTGTTTTTTACTGAGGCAGTTTACCAGACCATGAATCGAC
>DAOVJK010000334.1 GCA_030673265.1 Pseudomonadota bacterium
AGAAATCAGCTACCCTCAAAACTTGAGCTACTGTTTATCTTAAATTGACATGACAAAAAATGACGGCTGAGAATTATCTCAGCCGTCATTTTTGTTTCTTATTGCTACGGAATGTCTACAGACATCAAGCAGGTTAATGGGCCGTTGTAACTCTTCATCCTCTAAACATTTCCCAGATACGACCTACTACTCTGTTAAAGGGTGGTTGACACCACCAGCCCCGCTTCCTCCCAGTCGGCGAAGATGGCCTGGTTGACATCCTTATTATTGCCGAGCTTCATCAGCGTCCGGTAAGATTATAAGTGGTGAAAGAATATTTGAAGGATGCTGGATCATAGAAATCGAGAGGCTCGCCACCCACCTCAGCATAGGGATAACCGAAGGAGTTGAGCGGGGCGCCCTGCTGGGCAGGATTCAAGATAAGATCACGGCCCATGGCCAGTTCAACCCGGTAGGCGTCCCAGCCACCCCAGAAATAGGCGCGCAGTTCAGCGGTTTGCGGGTCTTCAAGCTTGAGATTTTTTTTCAGCATTAATTTCCTGACATCGGCCGGATCGACCGGCACCCAGCCATAGCCCGGCAGATAGAACTCGGCCCAGCAATGCTGCCAAGTGCTGATATCCTGGACCTCTTTTTTACCCAGCCGGATACCGAAAATCTCGCGGGCAGGAACCCCGGCGGCCCGGCAGAGTGCGACAAAGACCGAGTGAATATCGGTGCATTTGCCCCCCGGCCTCTTCAGAAGCGAACAGACATCACCCGGGCCGCAACCCACGGTTTTCGGGTCACGATACATATTGTCACAGGTCCAGTCATAGATGGCCTTGGCTTTGGCGAGAACGGTTGTTTTTCCTTTAGTGATCTTTGCCGCCAGTTCACCTACCGCACCATCGATCGGCCCGAGACTTGAGGGGCCAAGCCACATGGCATGGTCGGCCGGATCAAGAGGTGCTTCCCTTTGGGGGAAATCACGGCGAATAACCTCCTGGCGGACCGCCGTGAAGGAAAGGGTCAAGTTCCGGGCCTTTGCCCCGGCAGCCCAGCGAGCATAGAGCATCGGGGTGCGGAATTTTTTATCGGCATAGACCGCCGATTCGGCAAAATCACCGTTCACCCGCATGCCGGTGATATCCTGATACTCCGAGGAAACCGGATACGGGATCCAAAGCTCCACCATCTTATCCCGATCCTGATCACTAAGATCAAAGGCCATCTTAACAATGCCGGCAGCATCAGCGGCCATACAGCTGGCGCTAAAGAACAGGCTTAACCCGATGGCAAACAGCAAAATCCGTGTCATTCGTTTCATTAATTTTCTCCATTTTTATTTGTTGCATCATTGGAGAAGAGCAGGCGGCATTTCATCTGACAGAAGAAGCTCTCAAAAAACCAGAAACCGGAGCCCAAAAGAGCCGAAAACGGCAACACCATTACCATCTTAACCGGCGATTTTCAGGGGTTCCTGGCCTGTTCGGGCAAAACTCCTGAAATTCCGATATGCGTTGACTAATTACTGCAGGAAGGGAAAAGCGGAGAGACACCCGACAATATGAGAATCAGCCTCGACCAGGCTGAACGGCGTAGGCCGTCACTGTCAGATATAGAATCGCATTACTCGTCTCTCCGTATTCAGGTGGGTTGGAACAGACTAAATAGCATCCGGGTGGCAGTCTTGTCAAATAGTATTATAGGGGCAGACGATAACTTCAATCGCAATCACCTATCGCAAAACACCCACCCTGTTTTTGATTAGAATTTTTCGCCGAGCCGACTTGTATTAGTACAGGAGCTTAACCAGAAACAAACTGATCCCCGGGATATAAGTTACCAACAACAACGCTATTATCATCACCGACATCCACGGCAGCGACGCCCGAGTCACATCCTCAAGGCTTAAACCACTCAGGCCGGAGGCCACATAAAGGTTCAGGCCAACTGGCGGCGTTATCATCCCGACCTCCATATTAAGGGTCATAATAACCCCAAAGTGGATCGGATCAATGCCAAGGGCAACAGCGATGGGGAAAAAGATTGGCGCCAGAATCAGAATAATCGAAGAAGGCTCCATGAAATCTCATGGCAAACCAGAGAATAACATTGACCAGCAACATATATCATCTATTCAGATTGCTTAAAGAAATAAGCGCAGCTAAGTATTTTGCAAATAAAAAAGAATGATTACTAATTAATTTACATCTAATTTATTGGAGAATTTTTCTTGTTTCTGTAACAATAATAGGTAGTAATTTAACAAGACTTCATACTTTGGTGAAAACATGTCCGAGATAATTAAAATAACCGCTAGACAAATCCTGGATTCCAGGGGCAACCCCACCGTCGAAGCAGATGTTTTAACCAGTATTGGCAATATTGGCCGGGCCTCAGTTCCTTCGGGCGCCTCAACCGGTACCAGAGAAGCCCTGGAATTAAGAGACGGCGACAAAAATTACTATTTGGGAAAATCGGTCCGGCAGGCGATTACCAATATAAATGAAAGGATCGCGCCACTTCTCATGGGTAAAAATGCGGGCGATCAAAACAACATCGATGGGCTGATGCTTGAGCTGGACGGTAGCGAAAACAAGGAGAACCTCGGGGCCAATGCCATTCTGGCCGTCAGCATGGCCGCCTGCCGGGCCGCTGCGCTGGACGCAGGACGGCCCCTTTACCAGCACCTGCACAACAATCTGAAAATCCCCAATCAAACCGGCACGTTAAGGCTACCAACCCCGATGATGAACATCATCAACGGCGGCGAACACGCCTCCAACAATCTCGACATCCAGGAGTTCATGATCGTCCCCCACCTGCAGGCATCTTTTGCCGAAAATCTCCGGGCCGGGGTCGAAATATTCCACCATCTGAAAAAAGTATTGGCTACTAAAAACTTTTCAACCAACGTTGGTGACGAGGGCGGCTTTGCCCCCAACCTTGGTTCACATGAAGACGCGATAGAACTGATCCTGACCGCCATTGAAAAAGCCGGCTATCAACCAGAAGCACAGATATCACTGGCCCTGGATGCCGCCAGTTCTGAATTTTACCGCGACGGACGCT
>DAOVJK010000219.1 GCA_030673265.1 Pseudomonadota bacterium
AACCGTGGTTAGCAATGGTGAAGACAGCGAGATTCTGGATACCATCACCGGCAAAGTTAGCGGCCGGGGCATGAGCGCCATCCCAAGTCGGCAACAGGCCCTCGAACTGGCCGCAGCACCGCGAGTGCCCGGTCCTACCGGTGATCGGCGCGAAAAGGAACTGCGGATTCTTAACGCCTTCGATGTGGAGATCTGTTGCGCGGGTGGACCTTGTGCCTTGCCTGATGCCCCGGAAGGATGAACGCCAATTCGTAACTGCGCACCAGCATCCCAACCCGTCTGAGACCCTGCCAGGCAATTACAGGTTGGAGTTAACATTTTTTGCTTTAGTTGAATAATTACTAAATTCAGTGCTAAACTATTTTAACAAAATCACTTCGCAGCAATATGGAGATTTAAGCAGATGAGCGACACACGCTGGAACAAAACAAGCTGGCAAAACTTCCAGGCCCTGCAACAACCCAACTGGCCTGACCAGAATGAATACCAGTCGGTACTGAAGGAAATCTCGACCCTGCCACCGCTGGTTTTTGCCGGGGAAATTCAAACCCTGAAAAAACAACTGGCAATGGTGGCCGAAGGGAAAGCCTTTCTGCTCCAGGGCGGTGACTGCGCTGAAGAATTCGCCATGTGCAATGCCCCGACCATCCGCGAAATGCTGAAGGTTATTCTGCAGATGGCGGTCATCATCAGCTACGCCGGCGGTAAACCGGTGGTCAAGGTCGGCCGCATCGCCGGCCAGTATGCCAAGCCCCGCTCCGCCGATACCGAGATGGTCAACGGCGTGGAATTGTCCAGCTACCGGGGTGATATGGTTAATGCTATTGAGCCGACTCCCGAAGCCCGGCGCCCCGATCCAAAACGGATGCGAGAGGGCTATTTCCGGGCCTGTTCAACGATGAATATCGTCCGGGCCTTCACCCGGGGAGGTTTTGCCTCCCTGGATCGGGTCCACGCCTGGAACAACGAGTTCGTCAAAAACTCGCCCCAGGGCCAATCCTATGAAAAGCTGGCCAAAAACATCGATCAGGCCATAAAATTCATGGAACTGATCGGCCTCGATACTGAAATCCCCCAGATCAAACAGGCGGCCTTTTTCACCTCCCACGAAGCCCTGCTGCTGGGCTACGAACAGGCCCTGACCCGTGAAGATTCAACCACCGCCGGCGACTGGTACGATTGCAGCGGCCACATGTTATGGATCGGCGACCGGACCCGCCAGCTCGACAGCGCCCATCTGGAATTCCTGCGCGGCGTTCTTAACCCGATCGGCATGAAGGTCGGCCCCAATCATGACATTGATGAACTGAAAACCATCATCAACAAACTAAATCCCAGCAACGAAGCTGGCCGTCTCACTCTGATCACCCGCTTCGGGGCGGATCAGATCGAAAATAACCTGCCCAATCTCTGCCAGGAGATGAAAAAAGAGGGCTTCAAACTGGTCTGGAGCTGTGATCCGATGCACGGCAATACCTATACGGCGGAAAGCGGTTACAAGACCAGAAACTTCGACAACATTCTTAGAGAGATCCAGGCCTTCTTCCAGATCCATTGGGACAGCGGCACGGTACCGGGCGGGGTCCACTTCGAGCTGACCGGCGAAAATGTCACCGAATGCACCGGCGGCGGCCGCGACATCAAGGACGACCAGCTGGTCAAAAACTACCTGACCAACTGTGACCCGCGCTTGAACGCCGAACAGAGCCTGGAACTGGCCTTCCAGATCGCCGAGATGATCAGGCAGTAAGCGGCAGATAAATTTGGCGGTTTCCTTTTAACTTAAATCTTTAACCGGCATAGAATAGGTTTGAGCTTGCAACCCGAACAGAAACCGCCAATGGTATACCGGCAAACTCCGGAAGAGCTATTCCCCCAACTGAAAACCTCCAGCCGGGGCTTGACCGGCCAGGAGGCGGCTCAACGCCTGGCCGAAGATGGCTACAATGAGCTGCAGACCAAGACCGGGATCAACCCCCTGTTGATCTTCATTAACCAGTTTAAAAGTTTTATCATCTATATCCTGCTTTTTGCCGTGGTTTTCTCGCTGATCATCGGTGAATACGTCGACTCCATCATCATTCTGATCATCCTGCTCGCCAACGCTCTGATCGGCTTTTTCCAGGAACTCTCCGCCAACCGCTCCCTCGAGGCCTTGAAAAAGATGGCCGCCATCCATGCCACGGTCCTCCGGGATGAAACCTGGAAAAACTTGAATGCCCGGGAGCTGGTCCTCGGCGACATCATCAAAGTAGCCGCCGGCGATAAAACCCCGGCCGATGCCAGGCTGCTTGAAGCGGTCCGGCTCAAGGCCGACGAAGCGATCCTGACCGGGGAAAGTGTGCCGACCGAAAAAATCAGTACCGTGCTTGATCATCAGGCCCATCTTGGTGACCAGCATAATATGCTGTTTTCATCCACCTCGGTAGTAACCGGCAATGGTCTGGCCCTGGTCACTGCCACCGGCATGCAGACCGAAATCGGCTCAATAACCCGCCTGCTCAAGGAAACCGAAGAGGAGCAGACCCCTCTCCAGAAACGGCTCGATCGCTTCGGTAAAAAGCTCGGTTCGGCGATAATCGCCATCTGTTTCTTCATCTTCGCCCTGTCCTACGCCAAGGAGTGGCTGACCGGCACCGTAACCGCCGAGGCCTTTATCGCCTTTGCCTTTATTGCGATCAGCCTGGCCGTGGCCGCGGTGCCAACGGCGCTGCCGGCAGTGGTCACCATCGCCCTCAGCATCGGAGTCAAAAGGCTGCTCCATAAAAAGACCCTGGTCCGCCGCTTGTCCTCGGTCGAGACCCTGGGCAGCTGCGATATCATCTGCACCGACAAGACCGGCACCCTCACCGAAAACCAGATGACCGTCCGCCATGCCTGGACTTTGGCGGAACAGGCCACCGTCGGCGGGGCCGGCTATGAGCCGGTCGGCGAGATCTCTGCCGCCCTGGACCCCTTGCTGTTCAAGATCGGCCTGCTCTGCAACAACTCATCGCTCCATGAAAAAGATGGAGAGTGGCAGATCACCGGCGACCCGACCGAAGCGGCCCTGCTGACCAGTGCGGCCAAAGCCGGTCTCGAAAACAGCGACCAGCGCCTCGACGAAATCCCCTTTGACTCGGATCGCAAGATGATGAGTGTTTTGGTGGAGGAAGAGGAAGGCCGGATCATGTACACCAAGGGCGCGCCTAATCAACTGCTGGAAAGATGCCGCCGCATCCGTTCCGGCGCTCAGGAAATCGAGCTTACCGACAAACTGCGCCGGGAAATCATGGCCAGGAACGACCATTACGCCGCCCAGGCCCTGCGGGTCCTCGCTTTTGCCTGCAAACCGGTAGCCGGGCCGAATGATTTCCTTGAGAACGATCTGGTCTTTGTCGGTCTGCAGGCCATGATCGATCCGCCCCGCCAGGATGTCATCGAGGCCATCGCCCGGACTAGACAGGCAGGGATCAGGGTGATCATGATCACCGGCGATTATCAGGAAACCGCCCGGGCCATCGGTAAGGAGATCGGCATCACCGGCCAGCTCTGCAGCGGCACGGAAATGGACCGTCTCGACGAACAGACCCTGATCAACAAGCTGGAAAAGGGAACCAATATCTTTTCCCGGGTTGTCCCCGAACACAAGCAACGGATCATCAGCGCCCTGCAGCAGATGGGCCATACGGTAGCGATGACCGGCGATGGGGTCAATGACGCCCCGGCCCTGAAAAAGGCCAATATCGGGGTGGCGGTCGGCAGCGGCACCGAGGTGGCCAAGGAGGCCTCGGATTTCGTCCTGCTCGATGACAGTTTTACCCATATCGTCAACGCCATTGAGGAAGGTCGCGGTATCTACGACAATATCCAGAAGTCGATCATGCTGCTGCTTTCCGGCAATCTCGGCGAAGTGCTGATCATCTTCCTGGCGGTGATCCTCGGCTTCAATCTGCCGCTGACCGCCGTCCTGCTGCTCTGGATCAATATGGTCACCGACGGTGCCCCGGCCCTGGCCTACAGTGTCGATCCCTATGGCCGCGAGATCATGTCCCGGCCCCCCAAGCCCAAGGATGAAGAGATCCTGCCCGCCCCCAAGCTGGCGATCATCGGCGTCCTCGGCGTGGTCGGCACCTTCATCGCCCTGACCATCTTCGACATGTACGGCGGCCGCTCGGATTTACCGGAAGATATCATCCTCGGCCAGACCATGGTCTTTAACTTCGTGGTCATCTACGAGGTCGTCCTGGTCTTTGTGATCCGACACAGCTTCCGGGTCCCGTTCTTCTCCAATATCTGGGTCTGGGGTTCGGTGCTGCTGTCCTTCACGATGCAGGCCCTGATCATGTACACCCCTCTCCATAAGGTATTCAAGGTCGTGCCCCTGGAGCCCAAAGAACTCATGGTCATCTTCGCCGGCGGCCTGTTCATCTGGGCGGCCTCGATCATCTATTACGCCATTGCCCGGCCCCTTAATAACCGCTTCTTCACCTCGGCTGGCAAAGCCTGATGGAGCAATATCTGTTTACCATCCTGATCTTTCTGCTGGGCAGTTTCACCCAGGGTTTGACCGGCTTCGGTTTCGCGCTGGTCTCGATCCCCCTGCTGGTCTTGTTCATGGACATCCACACTGCCGTGCCGTTATGCATGCTGAGCGGTCTGGTCATTACCGCCTTTCTCTCCCTGCAGTTGAAAGATCATCTGGACTGGCGCAAGATTCTGCCCCTGCTGTGCGGCTGCCTGCCTGGCATCGTGGCCGGGACCATCTTTTTGAAAAAGATCAACGAACCCCTGTTCAAGATCTTACTGGGCATCATGCTGATCGCCTACGCCCTATACCGGCTGTTCCTCATCCCGAAACCACGAACTATCAACAAGGCCTGGGGCTGGGCGGCCGGTTTCGCTACCGGCGCGATCAGCGCCGCCTTCAGCGCCGGCGGCCCGCCGACCATTATCTACACCACCCTGACCGGCTGGAACAAAAATGAGATCAAGTCGACCCTGTCGATCTTCTTTTTCCTCGGCGGAGTCGCCACCGCCATCGCCCACGCCACCAGCGGCCTGACCACGGTGGCAGTCCTGAAATTATCCGCCATATCACTTCCGGCGGTCCTGCTCGGAGTCTGGTCGGGCTCCTTGCTATATCGGAGATTTAAAACAGAAGGATACATCAGGCTGGTGCTGATCGGTTTGATCGCAATGGGTTTGATGATGCTGTACTCAGCCAGCAGATAAGGCAAGCCGAAGCATAGCTAAATAATGCGCACCACCTTTATCACTTCTCAACTTACCAGACAATCTTCAAAGCCCATCTTTCAAGCAAATCTGACCTTTCACAGTTAACATAGTCAGTAACTTCAATCTGGGCCGTTTTAAGATGTATAGCTGTTATCTTAAATCTTTCCCTTCAAAGCTTTTCATCTGCTTTACCGCTAACAAGGCGCTCATTTTTTATGAAATTAATTTATCAAGAATTATTATGCCACGCATACCCCCCCTTCACATGGCGAGGGTTCTCTTGATGGCCGCCCCCCTTTTTCATGTTGAAGTAACGAATCTTGTAGACATCTCTTGACAATGAAAGAGCCTATGGGGTTTATTATTGCCTGACTCTAAAAGTAGTTTTGTTTTCCCCAATTGATAGACCGGCTACCTTTAGTATGGAAGTCGACTTGCCGTGAATACGGGGATCTGTTTTTTTTCCTGTTGGGGTGAGTTGAAGG
>DAOVJK010000143.1 GCA_030673265.1 Pseudomonadota bacterium
AGATATGGGTGTCAGGAAATATGGCATATTAACTAAACTTTCCGACAGGAGCCATTATTATGGAAGCGCGCCTGCAAGACTCCGGGATAAATTTGGTTATTTGAACTCCTCGCAATTGAGATAAGAAGCAAGCAAGAGATTTCATAAAAAAAGGCCCAAATCTCTAAATAGGTTTCTCCGCTAAAACCGCAGGTAATTTCAGGCCTGCTGGCTAACCCCGAAAATCTCCCGATAAAGAATGCCACCAACCATGATAAACATGGGAACGGTCCAGATCAGTCCTAAGCCTAAGGGAATTGAGCTTAAAAAGCAGATGCATCCCATCAGAAGATAGAGACCAAAAACTTTAAACCAATGTTGCTGGATGGCTTTGCGTGATGCCTCCATCGCCTGCCATGGCCCCATCTCTTTGTCGATAATCAGTGGAATAACCAACAGGTAGGCAATGCTTAAGTAAATGCCGGGAATAATCAGGAGCAGAAAACCGATGAAAGATAATAGCGAGACCAGCAAGGAGCTGATAACGATGGGCAACATATAGCCGAAACAGCTGAATACCATCTTGAAATCGACCGGCAGGCCAATCGAATGACGGATACCGATCAGCATTAAGCCGGCCATAAAGGGGTAACTAGCCACCGAAATGGTAAACTGGGCGGCAACTCCCAGTGCGGCTGACGCCGAACCGGAGCCCATCATTGTTGAAACAGCGGTCATAACCCCGCTAAAAACCATGACCGCTAGAAAAGCCAGGCCGATAGCCCCCCAAAGAGGTCCTTTCGTACCAGAAGTTTTGGCCCATGCCTCGCGGATAATGTCCATAATCTTAAAATCATAACCGGAACCATCGCCAAAAGATGCCGCCTGCGGCCCAGATGGTTCTTCCTGAAGAATTGCCTCGGCTGAAAAATCCACCGGTTTGACAAAATGAATCTTTTCCTTACATTCAGGACAGCTGACACTCATCTTTTTACCAACAGGGATCTTTTCATCAGCGATTTGCCCAACTTTCTTCTGACACTTTACACAAAAGATATCCATACTGCCTCCTGGTAATTTATCTTTGTCCCCCTTAATCGTGAGAGCACAGAGTAATCCATGGCGCTATTGTTAGATAACACCACCTAACAGAAAATTTTATGCGTCCTCATAGAAATCGACAATGGCCTCAACCATGGCCCCGATTGTATATGTTTCCGGCTGGACATCGATCTTAAGGTTACTTTGCAGGGCCGTTTTGGCGGTAATCGGGCCAATAACCGCGACTTTGACATCACCGAGCAATCGTTCAAACTCATCATCATTTTTAATCTCGAGCATTTCCAGAAAATTACGGACCGTCGAAGAACTGGTAAAAGTCACCATATCGATCTGTTTTTCCTCCAAGGCATTTCTAACCATCGCATAATCATCTGGCCGAACATTCTGATATACCGGCGCAACAGTTACCTCCGCCCCACCCTCTTGCAATTTTTCTGGCAGGATTTCCCGGGCCTTTAAGGCACGGGGAATCAGAATCTTATTGCCTTTGACCCCCTGTTCCAGCAATGCCTCGGCCAGACCTTCACCGGTAAATTCCTTGGGCAGGAGATCCGCCTTAATCCCGTAATCATGCAAAATTTCGGCGGTGGCAGTGCCAACTACAGCAATCTGTGGTCCTTTGAGATCACGGGCATCCATGCCCTTTTCACGCAGCCTTTTAAAAAAGAAGCTGATCGCGTTGATACTGGTGAAAAGCAGCCAATCATAGCTGCCGATATCAGCCAGAGCCTGATCGATTTCAGACCAGCTATCCGGCTCAACCAAGGCAATGGTAGAGCCTTCCAGGCAATCGGCGCCATTATCTTCAAGCAACATTACCAATTCACTGGCCTGGGTCCGGGTCCTGGTCACCAGAATACGTTTGCCAAACAGCGGTTTCTTCTCAAACCAGTTAATGGTATCGCGTAATTTGACAACTTCACCGACAACCACCAAGGCCGGCGGCTTGATATCGGCTTCTTTAACTATCGCGGCGATATTTTCCAGATTACCGACAACAGTCCGTTGCTCAGGGGTTGAGGCCCAACGGATGACGGCAACACTGCTTTTGGGATCACGCCCGTTTTTGATTAAATTTTTGGCTATAGACGGCAGATTCTTGATCCCCATATAGAAGACCAGGGTGCCGATGCCGGTAGAGATCTTGTCCCAGGCCAACCGACTATCCCCTTTGGTCGGATCCTCGTGGCCGGTAATAAAGGCTACTGAAGAAGTAAAGTTCCGGTGGGTGATCGGGATTCCGGCATAGGTGGCAGCAGCAGTGGCAGACGTAACTCCCGGCACAACCTCAAAAGCTACTCCAGCCTCAACCAGCTCTTCAATCTCTTCTCCACCCCGTCCGAAGATAAAAGGATCACCACCTTTGAGGCGAACTACCATTTTGCCGGACTTGGCATAGTCAACCAGCATCTGGTTAATTTCGGCCTGGGTAAAGGCGTGATGGACATTACCCTTTTTACCGGCGTAGATTCGTTTCGCCGTTGCCGGGACATGTTTCAGGAGTCTCTTACTGGCCAGGTGATCATAGACCACAACCTCGGCCCGGCTGAGAATGCCAAGTCCCTTGACCGTAATAAGAGTAGGATCTCCGGGACCGGCGCCAACCAGATAAACCTTGCCTGGTTTTCTTTTAGCTAAATCGTTATTGCTCGACATTTATTGTTTCCCAAGAACAAAAAGCGCAGAGGAAGATAAAGCCCCCGCGCTTTTATTGAAGACGTAAATCCGTGTCATTTAAAAATAAATAGAAATTATCAATTACGGCTGGTTCAACTCAGGTTGTCGCCGTAAACCTCCTCAAGAATACGTCGGGCGCCCATCTCCAGTAATTCACCGGCCAGACTAACGCCAAGCTCTCTGGCATCGGCGACATCGCCGCTAACCTGTTTTTTCAAAACTTCCTTGCCATCAATTGAGGCAACCAGGCCGGTCATGGTCAGCTTGCCGTCAGCGACAGTGCCGAAACCGGCGATCGGCACCTGACAACCACCCTCCAGACGATGCAGAAAAGCCCGTTCGCCATCAACCGCAATAGTGGTTTCAGCATCCCGCAGAAAGGCCAGGCCTGCCAGCAGTTCGTCGGCATCCTTGCGCAGTTCGATACCAACCGCACCCTGGGCAACAGCCGGCAACATCTCTTCGGCTGAGAAACGGGAGGTAATCCGCTCAGACCATTGCATTCGGTTTAAGCCGGCGGTAGCCAGAATAATCGCATCGTACATCCCTTCATCCAGTTTCCGGATGCGGGTATCAAGATTGCCGCGCAGGTCAGCGATAATCAGATCGGGCCGCAGAGCAGCGAGCTGTGATTTCCGACGCAGGCTGCTGGTACCGACCTTGGCGCCCTCGGGCAAATCTGCAAAGGATTTAAATTTAACAGAAAGAAAAGCATCTCGGGGATCTTCACGCTTGGTAACCACACCGATATGCAACTCTTCCGGCAACTCCGAGGGGACATCCTTCATGCTGTGGACGGCCATATCAACCTCGCGGCTGAGCATAGCCTCCTCAAGCTCCTTGACGAACAGGCCTTTACCACCAACCTTGGCCAGGGGCACATCAAGTATTTTATCGCCCTTGGTAATGATTTTGACCAGCTCCACGGTAGTGCCGGGATACTGGGCTTCGATCAGATTTTTGATATTGGTGCTTTGGGTCATGGCCAGCAGGCTCGCCCTGGTGCCAATCTTGATCTGTTTCTGCATCTTCTTTGTCCCTTGAAATGAAATTATTAGCTCAACAGCCTATTCAAAATTACTTACAGGTAGAGCAACTGCCCCCGGCACAACCGCCACATCCCGATGATCCGGAACCGGAATCACCCTTCCCTTTTGCAGGTGAAGAAAAAGACGACATCTGCTTCTGGAGATCATCGCTGGCGCAGGACGGGCAAAATGGCCGGTCACCGCCCATCACCAGAAACTCGAACTCAAGGCCGCAGGCCCGGCAGATAAAATCAAAAAGTGGCATTATACCCAAAATTAAAATATTTCATACCAGCATTATATACCGGCACATGCAAAAGGCCTCAGCCCTCGATCCGGGCCAGCAACCCGGCAATCAGCAAAGGGATCATAACTTCGTGGTGGCCGATAATATTAAAGCCCCGGCCACCGCCGGCGGTCGGCCGGTTAACGACATTGGTCATAGTCCGGTAATGCCTGATAAAATCAAAATTGGCCGTCGTAAAATTTTCAACCTTATGGCCGAGATTGCGGACTACGGTCAGGGCCTTCAGGAAAACTTCAGGCATAATTACCGCTGAGCCGAAGTTCAGATACGCACCACCCTCCAGCTCAGCGATCTCGCTGCAGAATAATTTAAAATCATGATGGCTGGTTTTACCTATATCGGCGCCATTGGCAGAGGGATGAATGTGGACGATGTCGGTACCGATTGCGACATGGATCGTAACCGGTACACCCAGGCGTTTGGCCGAGGCAAGCAAGCTTGAATCGTTGTAGGGGAATTCCTGTTCAAGTAAATATTCGCCAATGGCCTCGCCCATGCCCGTATCTGCTTCGGCCCCGCGACGAATCGCCTCGTTAACCGCTTCACCGGTCTCTTTGGCAGCGCCGAAAGCACCGGCCCCGAGAACCTGATCAACATCCTCCGAGGTCCGGCCGACCATGGCAATCTCGGTATCATGGACAATCCCGGCGCCATTCAAGGCCAGACCGGTAATAACCCCTCTCTTCATCAGGTCGATCAGAAGCGGGTTTAAGCCAACTTTAATCACATGGGCGCCCATCCCGACAATTAGCGGCCTGCCCTGTTCATGGCTGACGGCCAGACGTTCAATCAGTTCCGGCAAATCCCGGCCAAGCAGCTGATCGGGCAACGAAGCCAGAAAATCCTCAATAGTGGCCCCCTTCTGCAAAGGCCTGGCAAAATTATCCACCGTCACCTTGCTGAAACGATCATGGACCGAATAGGTGTTCAGCTTGCCAAAATCGAGGGGCGTCAGAGTCATTACTTGTCACCGAAGAGGATATCGTCAACCATCCAGCATAAAAGATGTTCGACCCAAACGTGGGCTTCCTGGATATGGGGAGTAATATCAGAGGGCACATTAATCACGACCTCGGCCAGCCCGGCCAGCTTACCGCCACTGCCGCCGGTAAGGACGACGGTATGCAGACCCAATTCAGCAGCAGTTTCAATGGCCTTTACCACGTTGGGAGAATTGCCGCTGGTGGAGATCCCCAGGGCAAGATCACCTTCCTTGCCAAGGGCCTGGACCTGCTTGACGAAGATATCGTCAAAAGAAAAATCATTACCGATACTGGTTATATTGGAGGTGTCGGTGGTCAGGGCGATAGCTGCCAGCGGCGGCCGATCGATCATGAAACGGTTAACGAACTCAGCCGCCATATGCTGGGCATCGGCGGCACTGCCACCATTACCGAAGATCAAAAGCTTGTTGCCGTTTTTGATTATTTCGGCAATAAGTTGAGCCAGGCGAATGATTACCTCGCTCTGGGTCTCAAACAACTTTTCCTTGGCAGCAATTGAGTTCTTTAAATTTTCAGCAATAAATTCTTTCATAAAAGGTCGCCATAAATGGGATTATCAATAAGGCCGCTAAACTTATTACAGGCTGTACCCTTTGTCAATAAATGGCGACATCTGAGAGCAAACAATTGGCCCTTCTTTTCCTCGGATTTGCTAGCAAAAGGACGGATCGGGCTGCTTATCCTGACCATCGCCATCCTTGCAAACCCTCTGCAAGCCATGTCTGGGCAGGATAAGCAGCCCAAGGCCATTCACCCTCAAGACCTGGGAGAGCTGATCAGCAATGGCGCCTATGGCGTGACCAGAAACAGCAAGCTACTTGATTCAGTCAACCTTGATGTCCCGCTTATGCCAGCCAGCATCGTCAAGCTCCTGACCGGACTGACCGCCTTCGATCAACTGGGCGCAAACTACCGGTTCAAAACCGAGTTCTTTATGGATGGCGAAGACCATCTATATATAAAAGGTTATGGCGATCCATTTCTGGTCTCGGAAGAAATAGCAGCAATCATGCTTGCCCTCAGCAAGGCAGGGATCAGGATTATCAATGATATCTATATCGATCAAAGTAGTTATCAACTCGAATCAATTGGTGACGGCGTTGGCAACAGCCTTAATCCCTACGATGTCGCCTCCTCCGCTCTGGCCGTGAACTTCAACACGATAAATGTCGTGGTTAGCCAAGACAAATCGGTGCAGTCCGGCGAACCCCAGACCCCGCTGCTGCCGATCATGACCAGACTCGGCAGAGATTTACCTGCTGGAGAACATCGGATAAATATCTCCAGGGACCCGGCAGACTCCCTACTGTTGGCTGGTCAGTTATTCAGGAGTTTTCAGCGACAGGCAGGGATCAACGGGGAGGGGCTGCTCGCCCGCCGTAAAGCCCCTCCCGGCAAGGCGGTTCTCGTTCATTACTCAAGCAAAAAACTGCCCGAGCTGATTACAGCACTTATGCTCTACTCTAACAATTTCATCGCCAACCAGATATTTCTGCAGATCGGCGCACAAAATTTCGGTTATCCGGCCACCTGGCAGAAAGGCCAGCAGGCAATGCTCGATTTTATCAGAAAAGATCCGGGACTTAGCTCTGCCGCAATTAACCTGGTTGAAGGTTCGGGCTTATCCAGAAAAAACCGCCTCACCGGGCAGGCCATGCTGCGCATTCTCGAACTGTTCAAGCCCCATGCTCAGCTGTTGCCGGAAAAGAACAACATCCTGCTTAAATCCGGCACCCTGACCGGGGTCTATTCATATGCCGGTTATTTTACAGCTAATGGTAATCTGGACGGTTTTACAATTATCCTCAACCAGGATAAAAATAATCGCGATGAAATCATGAGTATTCTCAGAAAAATCTATGAAACAGCGCGTTAAGGCAAAAACAATCGACCTCGCAAATGTCTCAACTATAGGGTGGATATTGTTGACTACAGTTAAACTATTAGGGAGGTATACGTAACTTGCAGCACAATGAATAAATAAATTTGTCACCAATTTAATGCTTTTAGCTAAAGCAATAAAACAACAACGTCCCCTTTGCCATGGCTTAATCAGGGCTGATGGTAAAGCTGAAAATTTAAGTCTGCTCCATTGATAGGCATTCCTGTTAGCCTACTCAATCTAGATTACGGATAATTCTTCATATCCTCACCAATATATTCCCTGAATTCAATTCTTAAGTGCAACTTTGTAATGTTTGTGTAAATGGGCAAGCTGCGATAGCATCTGTACCATTTAGACGACCAAGTCAAAGGAGCACAGATGAGACGCTATTCACAGCTTACCCGAGAACAAAGATACCA
>DAOVJK010000131.1 GCA_030673265.1 Pseudomonadota bacterium
AATCCCCCTCTGGATGAAAGAGATTGTTGCCGATTGCGCCATGCAGGATGCCTCTTATGGCTATTGCCCGACCAAGGGGATCTTGACGACCCGAGAGTTTATTGCCGATGAGGTCAATAAAAGGGGTGGTGTCCAGATCAGTCCGGAGGATATTATTTTCTTCAATGGCCTTGGCGATGCCATCAACAAGATCTTTAATTTGCTGAAGCGGACGGCCCGGGTAGTTGTGCCGTCGCCCAGTTATACCACGCATTCTTCGGCTGAAGCTGCCCATGCCGGTGATCGGCCGGTTACCTATCGACTTGATCCTGATAATAATTGGTATCCTGACCTCGGTGATCTGGAGAGGCGGATCAAATACAACCCGGCGGTGGCCGGGATCCTGATCATCAACCCCGATAATCCTACCGGCGCCGTCTATCCCGAAGAGATTTTGCGGGGCATGGTTGCCCTGGCCGAGAAATATCGACTCTTCATCATCTGTGATGAAGTTTATCAGAATATTATCTACAACGGCACCAGTACCAAACCGCTTTCCGCTGTAATTGGTGATGTTCCGGCGCTCTGTATGCGCGGGATCTCAAAAGAGATGCCCTGGCCCGGTTCCCGCTGCGGCTGGATTGAGGTTTATAACGGCGATAAAGACGAAATGTTCCAGCGCTATGTGGCTTCGATCCTTAATGCTAAAATGCTGGAAGTCTGTTCGACGACTTTGCCGCAGATGGCCTTGCCCAGGGTTGTCAGTCACCCGGAATACTCAGGGTATCTCAAAGAGCGGATCATGCGTTATGAGAAGTATTCCAATATCGCCTACGATTATCTCAAAAACATTGATGGCCTGATTGCCAACCGGACCAACGGCGCGTTTTATATGAGTATTGCTTTTAGGGACGGGGTCTTGAATGACCGCCAGACCCTGGCCATCGAAAACGATCAGGTCCGTAGCCATGTCGAAGGGTTGGTTAATCAGCCCGGAGTAGAGTTTGATAAGAGATTTGTCTATTATCTACTCGGTGCTACCGGGATCTGTGTTGTGCCGCTTTCTTCTTTTGCCACCACAATGCAGGGCTTCAGGACCACTATTCTTGAGAAAAATGAAGAGCAGTTTCGGATGATTTTCCAGAAAATGGCTGATTCTATAGAGAAGTATATTAGCTCTACTTAATTTTAGGGTTTTCGCTTATCTGGATCTAATGGTTTGTTCATTTACACCCCGTTGTTTCTGCGCTGTTTTTTAGCGGTGAAAGCAAAGGGGTGTTTTGTTTATTCCTGGCTGAGTAAATTCTGGCTCCCCCATCGACTGCTACTACCGTAGTCAGTATCTCGCTATCTCGCAAAAAAATATCCAGAATTGCTTGTCATCTGCTTGACATGGGGGGGGAGCATCCTTACTTTTGCTGACGGTTACGACTGCAAAATAGTTAAACACGCAAGAAAAGAACATTGAGCCGGTTTGTTCGGGCTAAACGGATAATATCCCGCCTGCAGGTCAGGCGCTAACTTCAGGAGAGCGTTGTGGGGAAAGAGAAAAAAATCTCAGAAGAGATAGACGCTGAAGTCGAGCAGACCGAGGCTGGTGAAGAGACTGAGCCTGCGGTTGATGCCGAGTCACCAGAAGCTATGGCTGCGGCCTTAGAGCAGGCCCATGAAGAAGTCAGAGAAGCCCAGGATAAATTGCTCAGGGTTGCTGCTGATTTTGAGAATCAGAAGAAGAGATTGCAGCGCGAAAAAGAAACGTCTCTTAAGTACGCTGAAGAAAACATTATCAGGGAGATTCTTCCCTCGCTTGATAATCTCGAAAGGGCCGTGAATCAGGACCATAATAGCGAGGATTTTGGCAATCAACTTCTGGAAGGTGTGCAACTCACCATCAAGGGGTTGATGGCGGCACTGGAAAAGGTTGGTCTTACACCCTTGGCGAGTGTAGGGGAGCCGTTTGACCCCAATTTCCACGAAGCACTGGTCATGGAGGCTAGTAAGGATGTGCCGGAACAAAGAGTCATCCAGGAGTTTGAGAGAGGCTACATGTTAAAAGATCGGCTGCTGCGTGCGGCCAAGGTCGTCGTGTCCAAAGGGGATGTCGAGGAGTGATTAAGGTTATTTTGCTGCGAAAGCAGTTCTTATACGTAATAAAGAGAATTACCCCAAGTTTTTTATAGGAGATAGGATAATGGGAAAAATTATAGGCATAGATCTGGGAACCACCAATTCCTGTGTTTCGGTAATGGAAGGCAGTGACCCTAAAGTTATAACCAACGTTGAAGGTAATCGTACCACCCCTTCGGTTGTTGCATTTTCCGATGGTGGTGAGCGGTTGGTTGGTCAGGTTGCCAAGCGGCAGGCGGTCACCAATCCGACCAAAACTCTGTTCGCGATCAAGCGTTTGATTGGCCGCAAATTTAGTGACGCAGAGGTTAAGAAGAGTATTGAGGTAAGCCCTTTTAAGATTGTCAAGGGCAAGGATAACGATGCCGTGGTCGAGGTAGACGATAAATCGTATTCCTCTCCCGAGATTTCGGCCATGATCCTTACCAAAATGAAACAGACCGCCGAGGAATACTTGGGCGAGGAAGTCACCGACGCGGTCATCACCGTGCCGGCATATTTTAATGACAGCCAGCGTCAGGCTACTAAAGATGCCGGTAAGATCGCCGGGCTACACGTTCAGCGGATCATCAACGAGCCCACCGCGGCCGCTCTTGCCTACGGGCTGGACAAGAAGGGCGAAGAGAAAATCGCGGTATTCGATCTGGGCGGTGGTACCTTCGATGTCTCGGTGCTGGAGATCGGTGACGGGGTCTTCGAGGTCAAAGCGACTAATGGCGATACCTTCCTGGGCGGCGAGGACTTCGATATGAGGATCGTCAACTGGCTGGCCGATGAGTTCAAGCGTGATCAGGGTATCGATCTGCGTCAGGATAACATGGCTCTCCAGCGTCTCAAGGAAGAGGCTGAAAAGGCCAAGATGGAGCTTTCCACCGCCATGGAGACCGACATCAACCTGCCTTTTATCACCGCGGATGCTTCCGGTCCCAAGCATCTTAACATCAAGATGAGCCGGGCCAAGCTGGAAAGCCTGGTTGGGGATCTGATCGAGCGGACTGCCGGGCCTTGTCTGACCGCTATGAAGGATGCCGGACTTTCGGCATCCGATATCGATGAGGTAATTCTAGTCGGCGGCATGAGCAGAATGCCCAAGGTCCAGGAGAAGGTAAAAGAGATCTTTGGCAAGGAAGCCCATAAGGGAGTTAATCCAGATGAAGTTGTGGCAATCGGTGCCGCGATCCAGGGCGGGGTGCTCAGGGGTGATGTTAAAGATGTTTTACTCCTTGATGTTACGCCTCTGTCCCTCGGTATTGAGACCCTCGGCGGGGTTTGCACCAAGTTGATTGAGAAAAATACCACCATTCCGACCAAGAAGAGCCAGACCTTCTCGACGGCCGCTGACAACCAGCCGGCGGTTTCCATCCACGTTCTTCAGGGTGAGCGGGAAATGGCTGGTGGCAACAAATCAATTGGCCGGTTTGAGCTGGCTGAGATTCCGCCGGCGCCGCGGGGTGTCCCGCAGATTGAGGTATCATTCGATCTTGATGCCAACGGCATCCTCCACGTCTCGGCCAAAGACCTTGGTACCGGTAAGGAGCAGTCCATCAAGATTACTGCTTCCAGCGGCCTTTCTGAGGAAGAGATTAATAAGATGCAGCAGGATGCCGAAGCCCATGCTGACGAGGACAAGAAGCGTAAGGAGTTGGTTGAGGCCCGAAACCAGGCGGATTCTATGATCTACGCTACCGAGAAGAGCCTCACTGAGCTTGGCGATAAGGTTGATGCCGAGACCAAGACCAATGTCGAGAAAGAGATTGAGTCCCTCAAGAAAACCATGGAAGGTGAAGATGCCGAGGCCATTAAAGCCGGTCTTGAGTCACTGACCCAGGCGTCCCATAAACTTGCGGAGATGATGTACTCGCAGGCTTCCGCAGAGCAGCCCGAGGGTGCCGCACCAGATACGGACAAAGCCTCGGACAAGAAAGATGATGATGATGATGATGTGGTCGATGCTGATTATGAGGAAGTAAAGTAGCTCTATTTTAGTTACAATTAAAGTAGGAAGGGGGTGCAGAAAAAGGTTGTCTGCGCCCCCCTTTTTTTTTAACATGCGACCCCTGTTCCTGTCGGCGGTGCGTAGCTCATTAAGAGAGAGCTTATCGCAAGACCAACTGTCGGTAGCTGGGAAGCGAAATATGCATCACATCCTAATTTAATTATGGAGTGTTCGGGGTAACCCGACCAAGACAATAGTATGAGAATATTATCCGGCATCCAGCCATCCGGGAAGCTGCATATTGGTAATTATTTCGGCATGATGCAACCAATGATTGCGAGCGTCGGCTCCAGTGATCTTTATGCTTTTATTGTCGATCTGCATGCCATGACTTCGGTTCATGACCGGGACCTGCTGGCCCAGGGCACCCTTGGCGCCGCTTCTGACTTTCTGGCTTTGGGGCTTGATTCCGACAAGTGTGTTTTCTGGGTCCAGAGTGATGTGCCCGAGGTTACGGAATTGGCTTGGGTTCTGTCCACCCTGACCCCGATGGGCCTTCTCGAACGTTGCCATTCGTACAAGGACAAAGTGGCCAAAGGTATTGCTGCCAGCCACGGCCTGTTTGCCTATCCGGTCCTGATGGCGGCCGATATTCTGCTTTATCAGGCCGAGAAAGTTCCGGTGGGTAAGGACCAGAAACAGCATGTTGAGGTGGCCCGCGATATTGCCATCAAGTTCAATAACAACTTCGGCGAGACCTTTACCATCCCGGAACCGGTGATCAGTAAGGATCTGGCTACCGTTCCCGGGTTGGATGGCCAGAAGATGTCGAAATCCTACGGAAATACCATTGGTATATTTCTTGACGATAAAGCACTTAAAAAAAGGGTCATGGCCATAACCACCGATGCCACGCCGGTGGACGACCCCAAAGATCCAGACAACTGTAACCTGTTTAATATTTTTAAACTCTTTGCGTCACCGGATCGACTTAAAGAAATCCATGGTCTTTATGTCAATGGCGGTGCTATGTACGGCAAGATCAAGCTGGAACTGGTCGATCTTATCTGGGATTATTTTAAGGATGCCAGGGAGGCGAGAGCCAGGCTTGAGGACGATAAGGCCTACGTGCGGGAGGTATTGGCCAAAGGCGCGGTCAAGGCCCGCGAGAAGGCAACTGTGACCCTTGAACTGGTCAGGGATCGGGTCGGGTTTAACTACTGATCTCACCGTGCATGAATAGTAAATAGCAAAGGGCCGGTCTATGTAGACCGGCCCTTTTTTTGATGGCATCATCGATTCAATCGAGTTGTTCTCTGCTGTATTGTGATCCCACAAGTACTATTTCAAGTTACTTTACAGCTTATCGACAACCAGCTTGTAGGTTGGATCTTCCAGTACATTGACGACGATTATTTTCTCCGCATTTTTCAACAGTTTTCTGCAATCAGCGCTAAGATGTTTAAGGTGTATCTTTTTGCCTGCATTATGATAGCGTTCCGTTATTTTATTCAAAGCCTCAATCGCTGACATGTCAACAACCCGGCTTTCTTCAAAATCAATGACAACCTCATCGGGATCATTTATTACATCGAATTTTTCATTAAAAACGGTCACTGAGCCAAAAAACAACGGGCCGTAAATTTCATAATGTTTCACGCCCTTTTCATCGATACTTTTTCTGGCTCGAATACGCATGGCATTATCCCAGGAAAACATCAACGCCGAGATGATCACACCCACAACAACAGCCAGAGCGAGATTGTGCAGGAGTGCTGTGACCAAAGTTACTGAGATCATGACAAAAATATCTGATTTTGGCATTCTGTTAAATGTTCTCAGGCTCGCCCATTCAAAGGTGCCGATTGCCACCATTATCATCAGACCCGTCAATGCTGCCATGGGGAGTTTTTCAACTAAATTTGCCCCGAACATAATAAAGACCAGAAGCATTATGGCGGCGACAATGCCCGACAATCTGGCTCTGGCACCATTGGAAATATTGATCAGGCTTTGACCAAGCATGGCGCAGCCACCCATTCCCGAGAAAATACCAGACAAAATATTTGCCGCGCCTTGGGCGACGGCCTCTTTATTGCCTATGCCTCTGGTGCCGGTTATTTCATCAATAATATTGAGGGTCAGTAAGCTTTCAATCAGCCCAACTCCAGCTACAATGGCAGCGTAAGGGAAAATAACAGTAATTGTTTCAAGGTTTAGGGGGATGTCAGGCAGATGAAATGGCGGGAAGCCTCCTTTGATCGAAGCAATATCGCCGACTGTTTTTGTATCAATATCAAAACCAACTACAATCCCGAAAATAACCAGGATCGCGACCAGCGAGGCTGGGACGGCTTTAGTGAGTTTGGGCAGGCCCCAGATAATCAACATTGTAGTTAAGACCAATGCCAGTAGAACGTACAAGGGGTCGCCCGTTAACCAATTGCCGGATAGATCTTTAAATTGGTCTAATTGCGACGTAAATATGATGATGGCGAGACCATTAACAAAGCCAAATATCACCGGGTGCGGAACTAATCGCATTAGTTTCCCCAGTCGGAAGACACCAGCTGCAACCTGAATTAAACCTGCCAGCACAACGGTGGCAAAAACATATTCCACCCCGTGGCTCTGGACTAAAGCAACAATAACCACGGCAACCGCACCGGTAGCACCGGAAATCATGCCAGGCCGTCCGCCGAAGAGGGAGGTGACTAACCCTAAAACAAAGGCTGCGTAAAGACCTGTTAATGGTGACAACCCGGCGATCAAGGCAAAAGCTACCGCTTCAGGAATTAGGGCAATGGCCACAGTTAATCCGGATAAAACCTCTGTTCCGTAATCGATCTTTTGTGACAAATCGAACAAATGGAAATACTTTTTCATAAAAATCCAAAGAAATTAATTGTTAGTAAGAAGAAAAATGAGTCCCGGGGTAAGATCGCCAGGAGACTGATTCAAATGGGAAGATCTAAACAAGATGATACAACTGTGGCGAACCGTAACAGGAGTAGATCAAATGTTTTCCATTTAAGGGGGCGGCAAAATAACATGTTTCAAACTTTAAGCAAAGCTTATTCGGTACAATCCGCGCCACATCCCATTGCAACGGAGAAATATCCGAGTATTATCCTGCTATGGAGGCAGGGGAAGTCCTGCCTTTTTTTGATATGGCATCGTCAGTAGTTAATATTCGAGATTTCAGGAAGTCATTTTCATTTAACCAAACGTTTAACGTTTTTAAAGATAACAGGGGTGTATCTGTGGCATTGAAACCGACCATATATAAATTAAAAATTACCTTATCTGATACCGACCGGAATTATTATGACACGTTGAATTTAACGATTGCGCAACACCCTTCTGAAACACCTGAGCGGATGATGGCTCGTGTGCTGGTCTTTTGTCTTAATGCCCAGGAATATCTGGTCTTTACGAAAGGACTTTCTGCGGTGGAAGAACCGGATATATGGGCTCGCACCCTGGATGGGCGGATATCATTATGGATCGATGTCGGGGAGCCAGCAGTTGATCGAATAAGAAAAGCAACCCGGCTTTCGCCGGCAGTTAAGGTTTATAGTTTTAATTCAAAATCGGATACCTGGTGGGCCCAGGAACGAGCAAAGTTCAATGAGTTGCCGGTGGCTGTTCTGCAGTTTCCGTGGGCAGGTATCCAGGCGTTGGCGGCGCTTGTAAAGCGTACTATGGATCTTTCCGTCACCGTTACCGGTGATACGGCCTATGTTGCTGCGGAGAATGGGGAGTGTGAGGTGGCTTTGGTTTCGTTGCAATCTATATGAGCAGCACGGGTAGAATGTTCAATTAACCACCGAATACGAATTAGTTAAGAGGCCTAGCCCGCATATTTCATGAGTGTTTTTTTGAAAAGTCATTTTAACTGATTGTACTTGTGTGTTAAACCTTTGGTTTGCTGAGGAATATCAAGGT
>DAOVJK010000098.1 GCA_030673265.1 Pseudomonadota bacterium
CCATTTGCTGTGGGTGTAAGCGTAAGCGTAGCCGCATCATAATATTGTGCTATGGGGGCATTATTTTGTGAGTTATGCATGGTGTGGCAACCATCACAGCGGCCTTTGACAAACGCGAAAGCGGAATGAGAGGTAAACAAGAAGAAAATAGCAGGCCCAAGCAGGTATAATAAAGCAGGTTTTTTTATGTTCTTAATTCGCATGTTTTCCCCCCACGCAAATATATGAATATTTTGGTTGATTTCCCCCATCAAACTCACCTATTATAACAATTTGTCTATTTGTGGTCAAGCCGAAACTCACGGATTTATTGAAAAAAAGACTGGTTAACCCTAAGGATAAACTTAATGTTTGCCCCTCCCCCCAAAAAAGGGTGGATGTTTGCAACCAGGGTTGGGGAGAGGATCTTTAAGATGGGGGGGTATCTTAAATGGCTGTTATGGCTGTTGGGTTGATCTTCATGGTTATTGGTCAGAATGAACGGTCGGGCTAACAGGATCTATCTCAAGAATATAGCCCTTGCCAGACGTTTTTCGGGCCAAAAAACCTGAAAAAAGATGATACGCCAGCACCGGAGCTATTCCCGTTAAAAGTCCCCCCGGGACCTTCATGATCAGCAAAACCAGAGCAATTATCCAGATGGTCAGATAACCGGTCATTTCTATGATACCGAGCGGCAGGTAGGAAAGATATATCTGGCCGAGTCCCGGCAGCACAAGTGACCTGACCATAGCCTCCGTCGGTTTCTTGAATGGTACGGAACATTGGGGGCAAGATGCAAGCCCCCTAGGCAGCAGGGTGGCGCAGGCGGGGCAAAGCTGCCCTTGGCCATGGCCTTCTGGGTACCCTGTTGGTTTTTCTTTGCCTTTCTTCAGAATGAAACTCCGCAGCGATTTTGCGAGATTGCGCCTGACGGTGGTGAAATTCCAGCTTCGGCCGGTTTTGCTCTCAATAATGAGCGAAGATAGAAAGGCGCTGCGGCTGATGTTACTTATTTCGTGGTAGGGAACTTGAAAAATATAACGGCTCGGCCGATTTATCCGGCTATTGATATTGACTAAAAGCAGACGCTGGTTGGTGCAGATAATGGCGTAGTAGTTGGACAACATGGTTAAGAGGCCGTTGGCATAGGGGATCTCAAAGGGATAATAGGCAATTCCCCTGGCCAGCATCTTGACCTGTTCGTTTTCGTGCAGGATCCTGCTGGTCAGAATATCATGAACTGCCTTGATGATCTTGAGGGTCTGGGTGTTGCCTCTGGTCCGATAGCCTTGCTTTGCCGTGGCTGAAAATATTTCTTCATAGGTGAATTTATCCGGGGAAAGCTCTCTTAGTTCGGGGAAGGTGGTGTAGATATCATCGCCGCTGACTGTCGTTTCGTCAGTGAAATTATCGAGCTTATCCGTTGCCTCCTCCTCTTCAGATCCGGGGAAGAGACTTTCCTCAGGATGATCTATGATTTTCTCTGTTAATAAGACATCGAATTCACGAGGTTCGGAGTTGTTTTGTTCGGTAGCCTGGGTTTTCCGGTTGAGTTCGTCGGGACCTGCAGCGGCAGGTCGCGGCTCAATGATGATTCTGGCGCCACATTTTTTGCATTTTGCCGCAGATTTGAGTTTGGGTAGCCGATCGTCGGCCAGTCTATGTATTTTACCGCATTCCGGACAGATGATGTTCATATAACCTGCAACGCTTGTTGTGCCGCGTTTTCTAGTGGCACTCAGTAAATGATAATTATTAAGTCCTGAAGTTGGGAGTTCGACAGGCGGTTTTTACTTATTATGTCAACTGGTTTGAACTGGTGACCCCAAGTGATTCGTAAATCTTCAAGGTGGCAGAGGAGCTGTTTAAAGTATAAAAATGAATCCCCCTGACATCATTATCGAGAAGATCGCGAACTTGTTCCGTGGCCCAGTGGATGCCGACTTTCTCAACGTAGTCATCATTTTTGGTTCTGGCCACCGCTTTTAGCAGCCGGGCCGGAATCCGGGCCCCGGCGGCCAGTTCAGCCATCCGGATCATGCCCTCATTGGTGGTGATCGGCATAATCCCGGCGATAATCGGAACTTTTATGCCCGCCAATTCGCATCTTTCGCAATAATCGTAGAAATCCCGGTTATCAAAGAAAAGCTGGGTAACAATATAATCGGCGCCGGCATCGACCTTGGCCTTTAGATAGTCAATCTCTTTCAGGCGGTTGGGCATTTCGGGGTGACCTTCGGGGAAACCCGCCACGCCAACGCACATTGCCGGGAAATTATCCTTGATGAATTTAACCAGGTCGGTTGCATAAGCAAAGCCGTCCTCCTGAACCTGATAGTTATTTTGGCCGCAGGGGAGATCACCCCTCAGAGCCAGAATATTGTTTACTCCGATCGCGGTATAATCAGTCAGTATATTGTTTATCTCAGTCCGGGATGAACCGACGCAGGTCAAATGGGACACTACGGTCAGGTCGGTTTCCTGGCCGACCCTAACGATCAGATCACGGGTGCGATCTCTGGTGGAACCGCCGGCCCCGTAAGTTATACTCACGTATGACGGATCAAGGGGGATCAGTTCTCTGATGTTGGCGAAAAGATTGTCGAAACCGGCCTCGGTTTTCGGCGGGAAAAATTCAAAACTGAACGAGGTTTTTTTTGAGGACAGGACATCTTTTATGCGCATGTGGATTTCCGTAATTGGTTTTAAAAGTCGAAATAGTGAATCGGGCCACGTTTGGCTTTTTGATATGAATTCTGGCCAATAATAACGATCAAACCTTTCATTATCAAGCTATCTTATTCATTCTTGCGTGGTGTCAGTCATTAAGGGCGAGAATATCTGAAAGGGCATCATGAGGGTGTTGGCGATCAGATTGAGCAGGCCTTTCCCTATGGCTTCGGGCGGCAGGATGGTAACGTCCGGGTCGCGAAGGTCTCCTCTCAGGGCGACAGGGATTGATAGAACGGCCTTATCCTTGCCACCAAGAACCTTGCCGATAACCGGGATATTGGTGAAGACGGCATCCACAGTTTTTAGGGGGGCCACCATAACTATCAGATCTGCGGACCAATCAGCCAAATCGATGGTGCCCTGCCCGAAAATATTTAATCCTTCCCCGGCAATGAAGGCTTTATCGATATGGAGTTTATTGTCTTCAACGTGGCTGGTTATATCAACTTTCGAATATGCGAAGCCTTCATTGGCGAAGTCCGGCAGGTCGGCACCCGAAAATATATCCCGGAGATTTATGACCCGGAAAACTTTTGAGAGAAAACCAAGACGGTGGATATACCCCCCATCCGAATAAAGATCAGCCTTGCCGCTCTGCCATTCATTGGCCATTCCTTGCAAGTTAACGTCCAGGTGGATGGCCCCGTCCAATAAGGTATTATTGAAACTGAAGCAGGGCAGAACATCCTGAAACAGAGGAGGCGAGGAACTGTCGGTAAAGATAGTCAGAGAGCTTTCATGGTTGCTCTCCTTTGTATTAAGGGTTCCGGAGATTTCCAGGCCACAAAGGCTGGAATTCCTTAGGTCAAGAGAGAATAGATCCGTCTTAGAATCGATGCTGATGAAACCATTGGCGGGAGATAATACATAATTTGGTGAAATCGCTTTGTCGGCCTGCTCGTCGGCAGGGCTGGAAAAAAATTGTCCTATCTTGAAATGTATAACTCCCTTAAGTTCTCTGGCGGAGGGAGTCTGCGGGCGAACATGCTTCTCTTCGGCAGCTGGCGAAATTTTTTTAATATCATCAACGATATTCCTGACGGTCTGACGGCTGACCTTTTCAGCATCCAGACCAATATCAAAGTTTATCATGTCCGGTGCCATGGCTAGTTGGCCATTGAGGTTCAGTTCCTCTTCCTTATCCGCAATAACGGCCTGGTCGATCTTGATTGAACCATCTTGTTCGCCGGTGATTCTAAGATCCCTGATCATAAGATCATGGCGGTTTTCGTTGAAAAACCAGGCTGTGTTATGGACTTTAGCCCAACCGGTAAAGCTCTGGTCTTTGGGGTTCTTCGAGTACTTTACAGAAAAATCACCTTCAAGCCTTTCTGTCGACAAGATGTTTTCGTTCAGCAGCTCCAGAATCGTCTCTGAGTCGATAAAACCCTGCCAGCTGACATTCAAGCGCTTCATGTTGTTTTTCTGATATTTAAGGGTCAAATGTCCCTGTTCTTCCGGTGAGGATACAATTAGCTCATTGATAGTGAAATTTTTGCTATCTGCTAGCAGCTGCAGCCTTACCGAGGGGGAGGTTATGCCGCCCATGCCGGCGGCGATGCCACCGGAAAGCTTAAATGTGTCGGAATCCCACTGGATTTTCAGTTTGTCTAATGTACATGGGATTACTGGGAAATATCTGGGTGGGACCCAGGCTTTTTCTCTGACCCAATCCGCCAGTGGTTCACGAATGGTGCCGGACAACATGGTCTGGAATTGCCAATCGGTAAAATTCTTATGGGAAAAAACTCCTTCGATAAGCAGAGGTTGTTCCAGGAACCAGACTTTTCCGGAACCAAGCTCAATCCGATCCCGGCTAATTTGAGCCCTTACCCGTTCCGCCAGAATGGCGTGGGGCAGCAGGGGGCTGGTCCATCTGGATCCGGAGGTGGCAATGTCCAGAGAATATTGCCAGTTGTCCGGCTTGTTAATCAGGCCGGACATTGTCGCCTTGTTTAATTCGATAATTCCTTCCGCCTTGGTAATTGCCTTGGCGATCTCTCCAGGCAGCACCGAGGCGGTGCTCAATTCAGTAAGCAGCGCGGCTGAATCGAAGGTTGCCTGGGCTGATTTTATAGCAAGGGACACGTCTTTGGCCCAGGAAACTTCTCCGGTGACTTCTCTGATCATGTGTGAACCGACAACGCCCCTGATTCCTTGCCATTTGACGCTGTCGGGGGAAATGTCGAGACTGCCAGACCTGATCCTGAAGGGGTATGGCATCGGCTCATATCTGGCCCCGCCATTGATGGAGCTGATGTCTACATTGACTTGAAGTGCATCGAGGGTTTCCCCGATCCTCAGATGGCCTGTGGCCCGACCCTGAACATCGCTAAAGCGTTGCAACTCCCGACGAAAGCCCTTGTGCGGAACCAGAGCATCGAGCACAGCCGGCAGGGCAGTTAAGTCAGCGTCAATATCCAAATCAAGTCTGAATTCATTTTTCCGGTGGGCCAGATCAAGGAAGAGGGCGCAGTTTTCGCCCTTACTGTTGTCTAGTTCGGCGGTAAGATCCTGACCGGACAGGTAGCCGTCAACTATTTCAATCGTCCCGTGAGCTTTCTCTAAAAATAGGGGGGTGTGGGGCGGATGAATTTTCGCTTCGTCAACATCAACCTTGATTTTCATCTGTTCAATACTTTTGAACCCGGCCAGAGGGGCCTTGAAAAAATAGGTTGCTTGGCTGGCTTTTCCGCCCAGGACGATGTCGCAGACAGTTTGGGCGATATGATTATCTCCCCACAAGGTCAGCACGCCTTTACGGATGGCGGTGACATCCAGCTCTTTGCCGGTCAGATCAACCAACCAGACCGGTTCAGTGTTTTCTGCTGCGGTACTATCGGTTAATCTGGCGATTTTGCCGCTCAGAATCAGGCCGGGATTCTTTAATTGCAATTCGTTGATGTCTATCGTTAAACCGTCATCATCTTTGCTGATTTCCAAATCAGCGCTGCCGCAATCCAGCAGGAATGACTCGGTGTTGGCAGGAGCGACGAAACAAGGGAAATCACCTGCCACGGCAGCTTTGAACTGCTCGGTGCCAGTGCCGGTAATAGTGCCTTGCAGGGAAATGGCGGATTCCACTGGTAACAGACGATCATCAGCCAAAGCGGGGACCAACTTGTTGAACTTGAGGCCATTGATTTCATAAGCCATTTTAAAGCCAAGGTCCGCTGGAGTAAAAGCTCCCTCTAGTTCCATGAAATTAAAGTATGGGGATTTAGCGGCCAATTGAAATTCGCCCTGTTCAGGGGTCAAGGTGATGGTTGCGTCAATCTCCGAAATGGTAAGCGGCAGGAGAAGGGGCTGTTCGGTAAACAACCCTTTACTGAAAAACACCGAACCGCCTATAACGGTAATCATGGCCTTGGGTAGGGGGCTCTTCTGGGGGCGGTTGTTTTTGGAAGATAATGATTTGATTCGTAACTCCGGGTTAATAAGTTTCACTTCCCGTAATTCAAATTTTTTCAGCAACAGAGAACGCCAGAGCGGGAATATCCTGGTTTCTGGCAGAATCAGGAGAGCATCTTCTTTGGTTAGGGTCGTATTTCTGAGTGAAAAATGGGGGGTTGGCAACCAGTACCAGTCGAGCTGGGCGGCATCGATCTGCCAGCCTGATTTTGCCGACACTACTTCGGCGACCTTGGAGCGGACTGCGTCAATATCGAGCACTCTTGGCGCCAGGAGGACCAGAGTAGCAAAAAATATAATGAGTAATACCGGTATGTAGATTCGTTTTGACATCATTACATAGACCAGGAGTTTCTAGTGAGTGGTAGTTATATTAAAGAATAAAAGGACGCTATTCTCAATTGAATTGCGTCCTCGTAAAATTAAATATTTAAATTTATGGGTTGATCAAACTAAAAGATCATCCTCTTCAGGGCGATGACGGCGTTTTAGCTTTTCAGGTTTCCAGGGATAGGCTGTTAAGACCAAGGCCACCGCCAGGCAAAATAGCAAACAGCCAATTCCGTATGTAAATAACTGGCTGGAGGTATATCCTTCGTAATTTTTGGCAAGATCGCTGGCGCAGGAAAGATAGAGCAGATAGATAAGGACTGCCGGCGTGGTGTATTTGATGAAAAATGCCCATGTTTTATGAATGCCGATACCGAAGCGGTTTATATGTTTACGCATGACAGTTGCTTTGAGTATCCAACCGATGATAAGGCATTCAAGCAGGCCACCGACCACCAGAGCATAATTGGTTATGAAATGATCGGCAATATCAAGGACGTAAAGTCCGCCTCTGGTGGTGAAAATAATACTGCCCAGAAAACCCAGGATGCAGATGGCGGTTGCCACTTTGCGCCGGGGCCAGTCGAATTTGTCTGTGATGGCGCAGGTGAAGGCCTCAATCAGGGAAACCCCTGAAGTCAGGCCGGCGATAACCAGCATTGTAAAAAAGATAACCCCGAACAGGCTGTTGAACCCGGGTAGCAAAGAGATCGCCTTGGGATAGACGACAAAGGCCAGCTGGGGTCCACCCTTGATGGCTTCTTCGAAGGCAACTCCCTGGCTATGCGCCATAAAACCGACAATGCCGAAAACGGCCAGTCCGGCCACCAGTGAATAAGCACAGTTAACCATACAGGTAATGAAGGCATTTTTACTGATGTCGGTCTTTTTGGGCAGATAGCTGGCATAGGTGATCATGATGCCGAAACCAAGGGACAGCGTAAAGAAAATCTGCCCGAAAGCCGCCGCCCAAACAGTACCGGCCTCACTGCGAATTTGTGGGTCAGCGGCGAACAGATTGATCTTTGTCCAGTCGGCATGAAGATAATGGCTGAAAATCGCCTCCGACGCCCCCTCCAGAGAAACGGTCCAGCCAACAATAATTATGGTGAGCATAAAAAGGACCGGCATGAAAATCAGACTGGCTTTCTCGATTCCGTGCCGGATGTCCCTGAAACAGATAAACCAGCAGGCCAGCCAGACCGACATGGTGGCCAAGAGGATGGGTAATCTGATCCCGCCCAAATTGCTGGGTGAATCCGAGAGTTGCAGGAAATTAGTGAAGAAAAATGTTTGGGTATCATCACCCCAGGCCAGAGAAAAAGAATAGATCAGGAAGTTAACGCACCAGCCGATAATCACTGAATAGTAGAGCATGATGCCGAACATAGCTACCACCGGCATCCACCAGCCCAACCACTCGAACCGGCTGCTAATCCGGACAAAACTTAACGGTGAAGATGCCTTTTCGTGATGCCCTAAGCCATATTCGAGGATCATGATCGGAATGCCGGCCACCAGCAGGGCTACAAGGTATGGCACCAAAAAGGCACCGCCGCCATATTGATGGGCCATGTAACTGAAACGCCAGATGTTGCCCAAGCCAATGGCAGAGCCGATTGAGGCCAGCAGAAAACCAAGGTTTGTTCTCCAACTGCTTCTTTCCAGTGACATTTACACCTCCATGCTGGTTCTCTATTTTGCCTCTAACCTAAGACGTTTCTTCAGGCTGAGAGCGAGACAAACGATCTGATCGATAATATACTATTTCAAACTCGTGATACTAGCATGACAATAATATTGTGCAATAAACTTGTCGAGGACAAGATTGGGTTGTTTGAAGTGGCCAAGGCAGGGCTGTCAGCCGACTACCCGGGTCTTTCGTTAAAAAGAGGTTGTCCCTTCCGTAATTTTTGCGTAACTTCTCAAGTAATCTGACAGATTACTTTTGGGAGTCATACGATGTCAAAAATTAGAATAGGTGTTATCGGGACTGGTTATCTAGGCAAATTCCATGCCCAAAAATATGCGGCAATGGAAGATGTCGATCTGGTCGGAGTTGTCGATCCGGTTAGTGACGTTGCTAAAACTGTAGCCGCCGCCAACAATACCAAGCCTTTTTCAGATTACCACAAACTTCTGCCGCTGGTTGATGCGGTCAGTATAGTAGTGCCGACAAGTTTGCATCATCGGGTTGGCATGGATTGTCTGAAGAGCGGCGTCGACATCATGCTTGAAAAGCCAATGACGACAACCATCGCCGAGGCTGATGAATTAATCGCTTTGGGCGCTGAGAAAGATAAAATTATCCAGGTCGGCCATCTCGAACAATTCAACCCAGCCATTATGGCCATGGAAGAACATCTGGCTACGCCGATATTTATTGAATCACACCGTATCCATACTTTTAAAAATAGGGCTCTGGATGTAGATGTGGTTCTGGATCTGATGATCCATGATATCGATATAATCCTTAGTATCGTCAAGGCCCCCCTTAAAACGGTGCATACCGTCGGACTGCCGGTGGTAACCGAGGCTACAGATATTGCCAACGCCAGGTTGATCTTTGAGAATGGCTGTACCGCCAATGTCACGGTTAGTCGAATTTCCCAGGACAATATTCGGCGATTGCGGATTTTCCAACCCCAGTCGTTCATCACAGTTGATTACGGGAAAAAGGAATTGACCGTCATCAAGCAGGCTAAGGAGCTCGACAAAGACGGGATGCCCCAGCGAACTTTTTTTAATTCCTGTTATATGGAAATAGACGCTCTGGAAATGGAATTGCGGGATTTTGTCGGCAACGTCAGAAATAGAACCAGACCAAAAGTCGCCGGAGAAGAGGGGCGACGGGCCTTGAAGGTTGCCACAGAAATTATCGATCAGATCAAAAGTCATCTTGACCTGCACCGTGATCAGCTTGGTCTCTAAAACCTGATTTGCGTGATGGGTAAATCCGACCGAGACTGTTCATGAATGTTGTGAAAAATAATTTAAGTACAGGCCTTCTTGGTATTAGAGAGCAATTTACCGTC
>DAOVJK010000119.1 GCA_030673265.1 Pseudomonadota bacterium
GGAGACCCTCAAAGATGCCGGCTTGAATCGCAGCATGTTTGAGATGGTCAATATCCGCGATCATTGTTCCTGGGTCCATGCCAATGAACCGGACAAGGCGACCGATAAGTCCATGGATCTGGTCCGGATGGGCATTGCCAAGGCTCGGCATATCCAGCCGTTGAGCGAGCAAACCGTGCCGGTTACCGATAAGGCCATTGTTATCGGCGGCGGCATTGCCGGGATGACTGCGGCCCTTAACCTTGCCGAGCAAGGCTTTCATACGACGATCATCGAAAAGAGCGCTAAACTTGGTGGTCATCTGCTCGAGCAGCGTTATACCCTGGCCGGCGAGAGCACCGCGGCCTATCTTAAAAAGGTCGAGGACCAGCTGGTCAAGAATAAACAGATTGATGTCCTCACCAACAGTGAAATGGCGGAACTGAACGGTTTTATCGGCAATTTTGCTTCAGTCGTTAAAACCCAAAAAGGTAAAAAATCCATTGAACAGACCATTGACCATGGTGTCGTGGTGGTTGCTACCGGTGGCCGTGAGCATGTGCCGGCCCAGGTCCTGGGGAAGAAACTGCCTAAGTCAGCCAAGATCATTACCCAGAAAGAGCTTGAAATAAAACTGGCCGGCAAGGGCAAGGCCCGAGCCCCTAAATCTGTAGTTATGATTCAGTGTGCCGGTTCCCGTGGTGACGATCTTGCCTACTGCAGCAAGACCTGCTGTATCCAGGCGGTCAAAAATTCACTTAAAATCAAGGAGATCAACCCGGAATCTCAGGTTATTGTTTTATACCGGGATATGCGTACCTACGGTTTTGCCGAGGATGCCTACCGGGAGGCCCGCGAGAAGGGGGTTATTTTTATCCCCTATTCGATGGATAACAAGCCGACTCTAAGCGCGAAAGGCGCCAAGGTTGAGGTCGCCTTCTTTGATCCGATCCTCCAGGATGATGTGACGATCAATCCCGACCTGATTACCTTGAGCGTCGGCATTGTCCCCGAAGACACCGAAGAATTGAGCAAGCTCTTGAAGATCCCGGTTAATTCCGATAAATTTTACCTGGAAGCCCATGTCAAGCTGCGGCCAGTGGAGATGCCTGTTTCAGGGGTATTTCTCTGCGGTCTGGCCCACTCACCGAAGCCGTTGGACGAGATCATCGTTCAGGCCCAGGCGGCTGCGGCCAAGGCAGCAATCCCTCTGGTTAAAGGGAAGGTCAGCGTTGACCCGATTGTTTCCAGTATCGACAAGGATAAGTGCATTGGTTGCAGGCTTTGCGTTTCTCTCTGTCCCTATCAGTCCATTCAGATGGTGAAGGTCGACAAGAAACCCAAGGCCGAGACCATAGTTGCTTCATGTAAGGCCTGTGGCATCTGTGCTTCACATTGTCCCACCTTTGCGATAACCATGGGCGGCTTCACCAACGAACAGATAAATTCCCAGATCGAAGCCTTTGGTGTGGCTTTAGAGGAGGCATAACAAGATGAGTAAAGAAGAGTTTAGCCCTAAGATCCTCGGTTTCCTCTGTAACTGGTGCTGCTATGCAGCGGCAGATTCAGCCGGAGTTTCCAGATATCAGTACCCCCCGAATTTAAGGACCATCCGGGTAATGTGCACCGGTCGCCTTGATCCGTCTTTCGTGATGCGTGGTCTGGTTAATGGGGCGGCCGGTATTTTCACAGGCGGCTGACAACTCGGTGAATGTCATTACCAGGTTGGTAATTATGATGCGATGGGAATAAATGGTCTGATTAAAAAAGTGTTGACTGAAGTCGGTCTTAATCATGAGCGTTTTGATCTGCAATGGGCCTCAGCTGCAGAAGGACCACGGTTTGTTAAACTTATCACCGAGTTTACCGATAAGATCAAGAATCTTGGTCCTTTGGGTGAAGCGGAAGGACTTAGCCCGGAAGAAGCGCTGGCCCGGGCTGAAAAGGCGCTGGCGATAGTAAGTGATCGCAAGTTGCGGATGGGCTTCGGTAACGTAACCAAGACCCTCCGGAAAGAGGTGCCAAATCTCAGCGATGAGACCATAGTTCAAACGATAGATGAAAAGTTAACCAAGACGATATCGTCGCTGCTTGGTTAAAAAAATTATACATTTTTAGTTTTAAAAATTATACATTTAAAGACAAAAAACGGTTAGATTAGGAAATTCTAGCCGTTTTTTTTATTCTAAAATCAGACAGGTTCTTTAGATGAGCACAATTCTGTTGGTCGAAGATGAGATCCTGATCCTGGATACAACCAGAGAGTTATTGAAAGTACTCAACCATCAGGTGTTTACCGCTGCCACCGGGGCCATGGCTCTTGAGGTCCTGGCTGAACGGAAAGGGCAGATCGATCTGGTCCTGCTTGATCTGTCTCTGCCTGATATGAATGGCTACCAACTTATACCGACACTGGCCGAGAAATATCCTGAACTGAAAATTATAATCTGTAGCGGGGCCTTGCCGGACGAACTTGACTTCAAGGACTTGCCAATAGTTAAAGGGATTCTTAATAAGCCCTTTGAATTCAGAGAATTACGGGAGATTGTCAGTAATACGGTCAGTAGTGAATAACGTTTAAATTGCCCCCCAATCTCTGGCGTCTTCATCAGGAGGTGAAGACGCCCGCCGCAGTATCACCACTCATCATTCCTTAATCTCTGCCAGCCTAACCCATAAACACGATGCTTATCCTTAATAGTGTTCCGTTCGTTTCGCGGAGGTGAAGATCTCTCCCGGCCGGCTGGCCGAAATTTACACAGACAAGCAACAAAATGACTATGTTTACCTGTTGAGTTGATGGGGTGATGTTGGCGCCCCGATTTTTAAATCTTGATAATCATGGGCCGTAAAACTCTTTCCGTTGACAAGGAATACCCCCTGAGTTAACCTGAAAAACCTCGGTAATACAATCTCATCAAGGAGGTCGATAATGGGAGTATCTGTTAATATTAAATTGCTATCTGTTTCGGTTATTGTTGTCTGCTTTTTGGCTATTACCTCTGTTGCATCAGCAGCAGACAGATTTCAAAAAATGGATGCGCAAGGCAAAGAGTTGTCTGATGATGCCACTGAATGGGCCATTGTCTTCGACACTAAATCAGAATTGTATTGGGAAGTGAAAACAGGTGAGCAGTCGATCCATTCGAAGGATGGCGTCTATAACTACGGTAATGTAAAAGATAATTTTGTTGCAAAAATCAATGCGGAGAACTTCGGTGGTCACTCCGATTGGCGACTGCCGTCCACCGATGAATTGGTGGTTTTAAGAAAAAGAAAGAAAAATAGTCCCGAAGCCTTTATCGATCTGCAGTATTTTCCTGAAACCCAGCCAGCCAGATATATGTCCCATGGCTGGTGCGGCTCGAAGTCGGAATACCAGGAAGAAAGTATCAAATTCGGCAAGCAAAAAGTCAAAGGCGCTAAATATGTAAGAGCTGTACGTGGTAAGCCTTTGGAGTAATCAGGACATAAATTGTTTTCAGTAAATATAATATAAGCCCTGAACTATTAGAACCGACTTAGGGTCTACACCACAACCACTGACAATACTCTCAGATAACACGGCTGTAGCCGGGACAGTTTCCGGTCCTGGCTATGAGCTGGTTTTTAAAGCTGCTCTGCCAACCTTCTGTCAACAAAAGCTATCAACCGAGCTGGCCCCTTTTGATCTTCTGATACCGGATAGCTTGCTGAATGGATCCAGGCAGCAAGGGCCGGTCAATAAAGTTGTGGGGGTAGCAATTGCTAAGCTTCGGTAAAGAATGGGGGCAATAAGATGCAAGATCAGCAAGCAATCGCCGAGATTGTCCGTATGCAGCATGATTTTTTTAATTCAGCAATTACCCATAGTTATGACTTCAGGATTAACCAATTACGAAAACTTAAAAGAGGTATAGAAAAGTTTGAGGGTCAATTTACTGCGGCCCTTAAAGATGACTTGGGTAAATCTGAATTTGAATCATATGTGACAGAGATAGGGTTCGTCTTACATGATTTGACTAACACCATAAAATATTTAAAAAAATGGCTGAAACCCAAGAAAGTTAGAACTCCGCTACTCATTCAACCGGCATCAAGCGAAATACATTTTACCCCACTTGGGGTAAATTTAATCATCTCGCCATTCAATTATCCGATCAGTTTGACTTTTGCTCCGTTAATCGCAGCCATGGCCGCAGGCAATAGCGCTGTGCTTAAAACATCTGAATTGACCCCCAAGGTCAGCAAAGCGATACAGCAACTTATCAATGATTTGTTTGAGCCTGAATATATTGCTTATATTGCCGGCGAGGTTCCGGAGACCACTTTTTTATTAAAGCAGAAATTTGATCATATTTTCTTTACCGGCAGTTCAAGAGTCGGCTCTATCGTTATGGCAGCGGCAGCCAAAAACTTGACCCCGGTTACGTTGGAATTAGGGGGCAAGAGTCCCTGTATTGTCCATTCTGACGCCAACCTTGATATTGCCGTAAAGCGTATAGCCTACGGGAAATTCATGAATGCAGGCCAAACCTGTGTCGCTCCTGACTATGTAATGGTTCATCAAGATATCAAGGACGAGTTCCTTGAGAAAATCAAACATCGTATAATCAGCATATATGGTAGCGATGCCTCTTTATCGCCGGATTTTGGCCGAATTGTCAACGAGCAGCACCATAGCCGAATTGTCCGTCTTATTGATCAGGATAAGGTTGTGGTTGGCGGTTATTTCAACAAAGCCGACAGATACATTGCCCCAACCGTTATGAAAGATGTGTCATTGGCTGACAAGGTTATGGCCGAAGAAATATTCGGACCTGTTCTGCCGGTCCTGGCATATGATCATTTTGATGAAATTTTTGCGACTATAAGGCAACTACCTCAACATCCCCTGGCCTGTTATACTTTCAGTGAAAGTAAAGCCGTCCAAAAGGAACTGATTGCCGGGATCAGGTTTGGCGGTGGATGTGTTAATCACTGTATCCAGCATCTGGGAAATCACAATCTGCCATTCGGCGGGGTAGGGGAAAGCGGGGTCGGGAGTTACCACGGCTTTAGCGGTTTTGAGCGTTTTTCACATAAGAAAAGCGTTCTGAAGGCAGCTTCATGGCTTGATCTGTCACTGATATATCCTCCTTACAAAGGTAAGCTTAAAGCTATTCGCAGGATGATGAAATGAGCTTGGCGTGGAGAAATAGCAGAATCGGTAAGAAAGTAATCATTGAAAGTCACAGTTTTCATCTTTGGCGTCTTCATCAGGGGGGCAATCGCTGTCCGTAGTTCTACGCGGCAGGAATGAATCTTTGTCAGGACCAACCAATAGTCGAGTTTAGCCCGCAGGTTGAGTAGTTTCGAAGTCTGCGCTATCTGAAAAACAAACTATGTATTTCATTTGGTACAAATTGTGACCTTGATATTCCACAGCAAACCAAAGGTTTAACACACAAGTACAATCAGTTAAAATGACTTTTCAAAAATACTCATGAAATATGCGGGCTATTGATTTCAAGACAACTAAGCCCTACTCTACGTTGATCCCCCAGATGTCCCGGGCATATTCGCGAATCGTCCGGTCACTGGAGAACTTGCCCATCCGGGCCACATTCAGGATAGCCCGTTTGGTCCATTCCTGCTGGTCCTGGTACACCCGCTCAACCTCACCTTGGCAGGCAACATATGATTCCAAGTCCTTTAACAAAAGATAAGGATCATTGGGATCAAGCAAAGTATCAACAATCGACTTGAAGAGTTCACGGTCGCCGCCACTGAACCTGCCATCTTTGATACTATCAACCACCTCCGCAATAGCGGGATCAGCAAGGTAGATTTCCTGGGGAGAACGTTTGGGTGAATGTTGTTCGCAGGCCACCTCCTCGGCGGTCATTCCGAAAATAAAGATATTCTCCGCGCCAACTTCATCCATGATCTCAACATTGGCACCATCGAGAGTGCCAATGGTCAAAGCGCCGTTCAGGGCAAACTTCATATTGCCAGTCCCGGATGCCTCGGTCCCGGCTGTGGAAATCTGCTCGGAAAGATCTGAGGCCGGGAAGATCTTTTCGGCCAGGGAAACCCCGTAGTTTGGCACAAAAACCAGCTTGAGACGACCGGCCACAACCGGGTCATTATTAACGACATCGCCAACCGAGGTGATCAGCTTGATTATCAGCTTGGCCATAGTGTAAGACGGTGCCGCCTTACCGGCAAAGATAACGGTCCGGGGCACATAACCCAGTTCCGGTTCGGCCAGAAGCCGATGATAGAGGTGGATGACATGCATGACGTTAAGCAGCTGCCGCTTATATTCATGAATTCGTTTGATCTGCACATCAAACATGGAGTCCGGCGAGACATCTATACCGCAACAGACCGTGCTGATATATTTTGCCAGCTTAATCTTATTTTGCTGTTTGACCTCGATCCATTGCCTTACAAAACCAGGATCATCGACCAACGGCTCCAGCTGGCGCAGTTGGTCAAGATTGGTGACCCAGCCCTCGCCTATTCGATCACTGATCAGAGCGGCCAATCCCGGATTACACTTGAGCAGCCAGCGACGCGGAGTGACACCATTAGTCTTACAATTAAACCGCCCCGGATAGAAGCTGTGGAAGTTATTGAATATTCTTGATTTCATCAACTTCGTATGCAGCTCGGCAACCCCATTAACCGAATGGCTGCCGACAATGGCCAGATGGGCCATCCGCACCTCCTTAACCCGACCCTCGGCTATAATCGACATATCGCGCAGCTTATCCTTATCGCCAAGATAACGGGCCGCAACCTCCTCCAGAAAAAGGTGGTTGATTTGGTAAATAATCTCCATATGGCGCGGCAGCATATCTTCCAACAGCGTCACCGGCCAAGTTTCCAGGGCCTCCGGCATCAGGGTGTGGTTGGTGTAGGCAAAGGTCTTGACGGATATTTGCCAGGCCCGGTCCCAGTCCAGACCTTCAATATCAACCAGCAAGCGCATCAGCTCAGGGATGGCAATGGCCGGGTGGGTGTCATTGAGCTGGACGGCAATCAGCTCAATGAACTCATCGAAGTTACCATTCTTTTTCTTGAAACGGCGCATGATATCCTGAAAGGTCGCGGCCACAAAAAAGTATTGTTGCTTTAAACGCAATTCCTTGCCTTCCACCACCTGATCCGATGGATAAAGGACCTTGGAGACTGTCTCTGACCTGACCTTTTCTTCGACCGCTGCAATATAGTTACCCTCGCTAAAGTAACTAAGATTGAATTCACGGGAAGATTTGGCCGTCCAGAGCCGCATATTGATCGCCTGATTATTCATATAGCCCGGAATCAACATATCGCAGGCCATTGCCATAATAACCTCAGTATCAACCCATTCCCTGCGGGTTTTGCCGCCCCCATCCTCAAAGGTATTGACCCGACCATAGAAATTGATCGGATGCAGATATTGGGGCCTCTCAAACTCCCAGGGACTGCCGTAACGCATCCAGTTATCCGGCGATTCCACCTGATAACCGTCAATCAGATGCTGGTAAAACAGACCATATTCATAACGGATCCCATAACCGTAGCCAGGCACTCCCAAAGTGGCCATGGAATCGAGAAAACAGGCCGCCAAGCGCCCCAGGCCGCCATTGCCAAGAGCGGCATCCTCCTCCTCCTCCCGAATCTCTTCCAGATCGTAACCAAGCTGTTCGACCGCTTCGGCAAGCGGTCCCTCAAAGCCCAGGTTAATCATGCTGTTGCCGAGGGAACGGCCAACCAGGAATTCCAATGACAGGTAATAGACCCTTTTTTTGTGATGGTCATAATAGCTTTTCTGGGTCTCAATCCATCTTTCGATGAGATTGTCACGCATGACATAAGAGATGGCCTTACAGAGATCGCGATTACTGGCCCGATTGGGATCACGCCCCAGAAAACTCAGCAGATGGTGCTTTATGGTCTTTTGCAGCTCCTCAACAACCATTTCACCATCAGGAGAACAAGAACAAACCGGCCCGGATGTCTTTGGAATAATATCTGTCATAGTAGGAAATTCACCAGATCTATCAATTTAACGCATTTAGCCAGATAACAAAGGCCACCAGTTACTTAGCACTCTACCGAAAACCAGCAGTCCATCCAAGAAAATTATCGAGCACGCAGGTTGATCGCGTTAAAGATTAATCCCAGATACAGGAGGCAGGTAAGCGTGCCCGGAGCCTCCACTAATCTGCGAGACCCCGATATTCCTGATGAAGCAGAGCAAACCAGTTATTCAAGCTCCTGGCCATAGCAGCAGATCGCCCTCATTTCTCTGACCGTGCATCCAGAAAAGCCCGGACCCAGGCGAAGGCCGCCTCCCTACCAGCAATTTCACCGGCAACCTGGGCCTGTTCAAGCCCATCAATGATTTGACCAAATATCGGCCCGGGCGTGAGCCCTATCCCCTTAAGGTCATCGCCGGTAAGCAGGGGTGGCCCGGCCAGAACCGCCTGAATCGATTCGCGATAAACCGTATCAACCCGATCATATAAATCGGCCAGATTCTCTTCCATAGACGGCGGCCGTAAAGGCCCCTGCGAGGCCAAGCTATCGGCCATGGCCAA
>DAOVJK010000247.1 GCA_030673265.1 Pseudomonadota bacterium
ATCAGAGATTTTCTGGCTCTTTTGTTGAGCATTTTTTTGCCTTACATTTTGCTTATTTTTCCCCATGTTATGTGGAATTCCGACTTATTGGGATATGTGGAATACTTACTTATTGGAATATGTGGAATTCCGACCTATTGGAATATGTGGATTGCCTATCTATTTAGTGGTTCTTTTTTCTTTAGCTAGCAATGTCCATTTATTATTGACAAAGCAGGCAACATTAACGCTCGGGTCAGGCTTGACTTTTTGACATTTGTGCAATTTTGAATGTCAGAAAGTCAAGCCTGACAATCATTTCTGCAGATCAAGTTTGGCAAAGGCCTGTTCCAGTTCCGGCGAGACGGCTGGGCGGCCGTTGGGATTCAGGGAGGTGCCGGTAACCTTGGCCTTGAGTACCGGCTTGTCGTCGGGGAGGAGGTAGATATCCTGCAGAAAAGCGAAGCGCAGTCGGGATTCTTTGAACATATTAAGGCCGATCCAGAAGCGATCACCACTCTGCAGCGGAAATTTGTAGTCGATCTCGACCCGCACCACCACCAGGTTGATTTGACCTTTGGTGTAGGCGGCAAAGTCGATCCCGTGCTCCTTTAAAAACTCATGCCGGGTGTGCTCAAGGTAATTCTGGTAGATTGAGTTATTGACGATCCCCTGCATGTCGATTTCGTAATCCCGGACCTGAAAATCCAATCTGTAAAGGTATTCTTCCATCTCACCTGAGTCTCCTGAGCTAATTTTTCGATCCCGGCCGGCTTCGATTCCCACGGGAGCAATCTAACCAACCGAAGGACAATCAACAATGAGCAAATAACTATGAAGTAGATGCCAGATATTTCATTAAATACACAATCTGTCGTCTTTCCAAAAAACATTCAATTTTGTCCCATTCTTTTCAATATTGAAGAAGGGGGCAAGAGTGGTCTCAGCCTGCGGCGGCAATTTTTCATGACAGCCGATGACCAGTGCCCCGCCGGGCTCAAGGTGCTCGGCAAAAACTCCCAGGATCTTCTCCTGGGTTTCCAGATCAAAATAGGTAAAGGCCAGATTCCGGCACAGGATGAGATGGAAGGATCCTGATGGGGCAGTTGCCCTGACGTCCTGGTTAAGGAATGAAACGATCTTTTTAAATTCCGCTTTCAGGGCGAGCTGTCCGGTGGGGCCAGACCGGAAGGCCTGCTCGCGCCACGGGGCGGGCAGTTCTCGCAGGCATCCTGCCGGATAATACGCTTCCCTGGCCCGCTGCAGCGTTGCCGGGTCCGCATCGGTCCCCACGATTGTCATGGATAGCGAAGGGAATCTGGCGGCAAGGGCCAGCTGCCAGATCAGCGCCAGGGAATAAGGCTCTTCTCCTGAGGCACAGCCGCAACTCCAGCAGCGGAGCAGATCCTGGTCGCGCCTCGTCACCTGCGCGGCCAGAGCCGGCAGCACCGTGTCGGCGATTGATCCGAATACTCCCCGGTCACGAAAAAAACGGGCGATGGTAATACGGCAAAGGTTGTCAAGATGAGACCACTCTTCTGGATGGCCATCGAGAAAAAGCCGGTAGTCCTCGAGATTGTCGAGGTCAAGTTCGCTGATCCGGCGACCGATTCTTTTCCGGACCTGGCCCCGCACCTTCCTGAAACCAGGCCAGCGCAGGCCCAGGCGGGGCAAGGCCCATTGCAGAAACATGACAAACTGTTGATCGTTTCCCTTCCCCATAATGGAAATCCAACCACGAGATATTTAAGAGGGAAATAGGGACAACAGCGCCCCTTTTTTTATATGATCAGCCAGTAAAATTAAAGGAGCAATCTGCTCTTGGCTTGTGTTGTTTAGAGCCTTATAAAATATAGGTAAAATTGCATAAACATTCAAAGGTAATGGAGAAAGGGCTCAGACCGACAATTCTCAACAGTAATAGTCGCGGTATAAAGCAAAGCACCGTCTTTACCGGAATATTCGTGGCCATATTTAACTCCGAGCTCCAAGGCTTTGCGGGTGTACTTGTTGTTACAGTATTTCTCGGCAAGAAACCGGCCGATATCCTGCTTAAATATGTCTCCACCCGCAGTTTCGACGGTGAGGTTAACCAGAGTGGCTTGGTAGATTATCGTCTGATCCTCGACCGAAACCCGGTCCAGGCGGGTCGATTTGTCGATCATCAGGGGTGTTTTGCTGTTAATCTCTAAGGCCTTCTTTAATATTTTATCAATGGCCTGCGCTTGCGAGCTGTTATCAGCCGGCCCGCCCACTTTATCGCTACCTGGTGGCCAGATAAAACAGCTGACAGCAATAAGGCATAGTAGAGTGAAAATTGCGGAGAAAACTCTTACCGTCCCCTTCTTCTTTTTTTCCGCCACCACGCCAACTCCTACCTTTTCAACGAGTTCAGCCTCGCAATCTGCGACATCGATAGTTTGCCTTTGCCGCCTCCTGTTCACCAGAGTCAGCACCCAAAAGGGGTCAAAAAAAGGGTGGGCAAGTCTGCTCTTGGCTCTTGCCCCACACTCTTCAATACTCGAACCAACTTAACCGACAAAAGGACAATATCCAATCAGCTCTGCTTCTTTAACGCCGTCGATTCGGCCAGGTCCCAATCGAGCATGATCTCGACACCCCGGATCAGCACGACACTGCCGGTAATTGATGCACCAGGATGATATCTTGCCTTACTTCTTTTCCTGATCAATTTCCCTTAACAACCAAGCAGCGTATTGGCTTCTGCTCTCGCCGTTAACCGGCAGCCCCTTTTCGTTGCACCAGGCCAGGAGCTCCTCGACATCCACCACAACTTTTACCGGGAAAACTCCTCGGGCAGCAAAATCCTTCATGGCCTTTTCAGCAATGATCTGCCATTCTCCAAAAGTTTTTTCCAGCCGATCTGGGTCCGCTGCAACCTCATGGTGCCTTCGCCATTGCTCGGGCTTATACCAGGCTATCGCCAATCTCATTTCGTTTGATTTATTCATTGTTATCCCTTTGCATTATAACTGGCGGGGCATCGAATTCCGCAGTGAATTCCGGGACATCCTTACTTAATCAGTATCACCATAATTCACAATTTTTCAGAGCTTATCTTACCAGATAGACCGCGCTTGCCGATCATCCGGTAAGCCCATAGAGCGTGCCTGCACGGAGCGGCTCGGGCTAGATTTTTTCTAAAAGATAGCCTTTCTGACCCATAAAATACGTCATAATTCCATCAAAACCATTCACAAACAGCAACAGCATCAGGGCTATGATCCAACCACCTTCTTCACCTGAAGCAAAAATCGTCACGATAACAGACCAGACGATAAGGGCGCCGATAATCTCGAAAGCGCCAAGTAATTTATGACCCAAATAGATATCACCGAGGCCCGGCAGCAGCAAAGACCGCAATGCGGCTTTCTGAGCTGATTTAAAAACAGCCCTGCATGAAGAACAACTGGCAAGACCTTTTTTGAGTGGTGTAAAACAGGTAGGGCAAAGGTCTTCCAGGAGTTCGCCGGTTTGCCCTGCCGGGGCTGCTGCTACTTTCCCCGAGACAAACTCTGCTATTTCTTTCATTAAAGACCTTTTCACACCATTAAACAGACGCCGCTTGCCCTGCTTTTTGTTAAATGTCAAACGACCGAAAATCATCCCCTTTTTTACGTTTTTAATTTTATTATAGGGGAGTTGAAAAAGGTAATGGGTAGAGCTGGTGACCTTTGGATTAACATTGACGAAAACAAGCCTCGTCCCAGTGCAGATAATGGCATATTGGTTATACAACATCGTCAGGTAGCCGTTACCGAAAAACAGTTCTGAGGGATAGTATGCTGCTCCTTTGGCGACCCGCAGGACTTTTTCGTCATCATCAAGCAACTTGACTACTTTCTCAGAAACAGCTTTCAAGATTTTTACCTTTAACTTGTTCCTGCGACTCTTATAATTTCCTTTTTTATCAGGGCTGAAAATTTCCGGTAAATCAAACTTTTCTCCGGAAAGATCAAGAAGTTCAGGATATGCGGTAAAAAGGGGATGATCCGTGGAAATGGCGCAGGCTTTTGCGACTATTTCTTCTTCCTGAACCGGAGAGGTTACCACTGCTGATGAGTCCAGAGTGACTATCATCTGTTCCCTGGTTTTTCCACCTGGATTAATTGCAAATGTTTCACCGCATTTATTACACCGAGCATGAATTTTTTTATCAGCGATCTGCTCATCAGCAATATTGTATTCAGTTTTACAGCTGTTGCATGCGACTTTCATTGCTCCTCCTTTCTGTTTTTCGGCGACGTTTCTCTACATGATGAAATCGCCTGGTAAAAGGGGCAACTCTGCTTTAACTCTTACAGCCCCTCTTCAAGATTTAAATTAACTTAACCGACAAATGAACAATTAACCAATGTTAGCGCCCAACACCGTTATTTGCGCCAGCAGCCAATAACGGGCCAGTTTCCCACTGAAAACAAAGATGGAGAAAATCAGGGGATGCAGTTTGAGGGAACCTGCTACCAGACAAAGGGGATCGCCGATGATCGGCAGCCAGGAGAACAATAAGGACCATGATCCGTAACGGCTATAGATTGTCATGGCCTTGCCGGTCTCCCGGTCGGAGATTCGCAGGATTTTATGCATGACAAAGGTGGAACCTAAATAGCCGATGCCATAGGTTGTGCAACCGCCCAGGTAATTGCCGATGGTGGCAACCGTAACCACCGGCACAACCTCATAGCCCTGAAGAATAAGGGCGACAACTAGCCACTCCGAACCCAGGGGTATGACGGAAGAGGCCAGAAAGCTTAAGAGAAAAAGGGCTGGCAGACCGTGGTCCAGGAAAAAGGTTTCCATTAAGGTTTCCA
>DAOVJK010000318.1 GCA_030673265.1 Pseudomonadota bacterium
GATATGGCAATATTGTTTAATCAGGTCCTGTTATTCAAAAAAAATAACTCATCAACCTCCTCTCTCATTTATTGCAAGAGATAATCATAATGGACACTGACAATTTGAAAACGCTGAAGTTTTTGTATGTCGAAGATGACAGCAGCACGAAGGAGGAGATTGTCAGATTTTTTCAGCGACGCAATTTAAACATCATTACCGCCGCCAATGGGCGGGAGGGACTGACCATCTACCATGAGCAGAAGCCTGATGTTGTCTTATCAGATATCAGGATGCCGGAAATGGATGGTTTGCAGATGATAGAGGCGATTAAAGATGACAACCCCGATATACCGGCAGTTATAACAACGGCCTACAGCGATTACAGCTACCTGCTGGAGGCGATTGAGATTGGGGTTAATGGTTATGTTCTGAAGCCGATTGACCTGCAGAAGCTGTTAAAAATAATTGAAAAATGCTCGACAAGCGTTATCAACCGGAGGATGGTTGAGAGATATCAGGAAGAGAGGGAAAAACGGATCATTGATTTGCAGGAAGCTCTGGAAAATATCAAGGTTTTAGAAGGTCTTCTGCCGATCTGCACAGTCTGTAAAAAGATTCGTGATGATCAAGGTCACTGGAAGAAGTTTGAGGCCTACATCGTTAAACATTCGGAAGCCCAATTTTCGCAGGGCATATGTCCGGAGTGTATGAAAAGATCATCCCATGAGTATGCCGATGGATGAAAACAAGTGGATTATTTTATTAACAGTACGGCAAAACGCCCCATCAGCTAAGGTGAGGGTGGCCTTCCTCCATTATGGGTAAAACGTTTGCAGGTGGTTGAGTTTAAAGAATAACCCTAACGAAAAGGAGAAGAAAATGAAGCAAGGTATCTGGTTTACTGGTCTGGTAATGGTCTTGTGTCTGGCTTTCCTGGCCCCGGCTTATGCCGGTACGGAGAACACCTTCGACATCCGGGCGTATCAAAAACTGACTAAGAAGAATATCGGTCGGCTGATTTCGGGCAAGGTTGATCCTGCGGTCATGATGGCCGATATGGAAAAACTCATCGCTATGGGAATTACGGGGGCCAGGGAATATATGGGCAAAAAAGAGACCCCGGCTGAAGAAGCCAAGTTGATGGAAATCACCATCGCCAACGCTGCCACAATGAGCAGTTTGTCTATGGCCGAGATTGAAGCCCAGTGGCACGAGGGCGGGTTTCTCAAGTCCAAGGGGATTGATGTCAGCAAGTTTGGTCACTTTGCCAAGGTCATGTGTTATTATGATTCCCTCGTCCATCCGGCTACCGTCATTATTTGCCTTAAGCAATATCAGCAGTCTTCCGATCAGGGGCTTCTGGATCAGGCCAAAGATGAGCTCCTGGAAGTGGTTGAGCATATGAAGCACTTGGAATAAGCTCTTTTTTCAATCGACCGGTAGCAAGTGTTTCCGGCGTCGTGGGCTGGCGCCGGAAACTTATCAAACTGGAGGGAATGCGGAAAATGAATATCAGTCTTGCCAAGAAGTTGACCGGCAGTTTCCTGATCATGGCTGTTTTGGTTCTGGCCGCCTGCCTGACCGGGATCTTCATGGTTAAAAAAGTGGCCCGCAGCGGGGAACAGGTGGTGATTGAAGAGGTGCCCCTGAAGGACGTTGCCATGGAGGCGACAATTGTCCTTGAGGGACTGATCAGCAATTGTCGTAAATATATCCATGCCGAAGAGGGTCTTGAGGAGATCCATGCGGCAATTAAGGAGTCACTTGGTGATTTCGATATGTTTATTGCGATGATCGAGTTCGGCACCGGATCTGCCGAATTCAAGGAGAGCCCGGCCGGGACCATGTACGTTAAGGACGGTATGACCATCAAGGCGCCGCGCGGCAACCCGGCGATGCAGGAGAAAATTACCGTCATCCGTACCATTGAGCAACAATTGACGGAGCAGGTCGGTCGGCTGCAGGCCATCCATGCCCGGAAAGTTGAGTATCTTTTCAGTCTTGACGGGGTTCATTATGATCTGACCGGTTTTATGTACCGGACCAGCATCAAACTTGAAGAGTGGTTCAGGACGTTAAATGAGGCCGTCGAGTATGAAGCGGATTTCAGCGGCGAACTTAATTTCGCGCAATGTTTTTACGGCAGATGGTATACGAATTACCGGACCAGCGATGAGAAACTGAAAGACCTGCTGAAACGGTCCGAAAAGACCCATATGGCACTCCACCAGTTCGGGGCTTCCCTGCTCGCGGCACCGGCGGGACAGCAGTCGTCGATGCTGGTCCGGGGGGGACGGTATCTGTCAAGTGCGAAGCGTGATTTGGCCGGGCTGGCAGTTTACGCGGAAAAGACAATCAGTACCATTGATGGTCAAGAGCGGAGCGTTATTGCCGAGGTTTTCAAGGCCACCGATGCCGTTAAAGAGCAATTGAGTCAAATTGAAGAGCAGGCCGACATGGTGATGAACCAAGCCGTAGCCGCCAACCAGGAAACGACTTCCTCTGCTGTTTACCTAGTGATTTTCCTGATGCTTGTGTCAGTTGTCATTGCCCTGGTCTTGGCTCTGTCTATCAATCGGGGAATTCAGCGGGGGGTTATTCTGCCCCTGAAGCAGGCCGTCGTTTTTGCTGAACAGCTCTCTACCGGTGACTTTACCAAGGTTCTGGATGTCAGACAGAAGGATGAGGTTGGTGCCATGACGAGTGCTCTTAACCGCATGGTTAATAATCTGAAAGGCATGATTGGCGAAGTTATTGCCAGTGTCGAAAGCCTGGCCTCCTCCTCCACCGAACTCGATACGATTGCCGGACAGATGTCTGACGGATCTGATAATACTGCCGGCAAAGCCAACAATGTGGCCGCTTCCGCTGAGGAATTAAATGCCAACCTGGGTTCTGTGGCGGCTACCATGGAAGAGGCCACCACCAATCTAACGACCATGGCCTCCGGAACCGAGGAAATGAGTGCCACCATCGGTGAAGTGGCCAAACAGGCTGGGATTGCCAAGGAAATCACTGATCGGGCCGTGGCTCAAGGCAAGAGTGCCTCCGAGCGGATTGATGAACTGGGGACGGCGGCTGACGAAATCGGCAAGGTAACCGAAACCATCAACGCGATCTCTTCGCAAACCAATTTGCTCGCGCTTAATGCCACCATCGAAGCGGCTCGGGCCGGTGAGGCCGGTAAGGGTTTTGCGGTGGTTGCCAGCGAAATCAAGGGCCTGGCTCAGCAGACGGCGATGGCCACCGACGAGATTGCCGCCAAGATTAAGGGTATTCAGGATTCCACCAGGGCAACCGTCAGCGAAATCAACGAAATATCACGTATTAATGATCAGGTTGATGAGATCGTGACAACCATCGCCGCCGCCGTCGAAGA
>DAOVJK010000139.1 GCA_030673265.1 Pseudomonadota bacterium
GATTCGCTCCAAGGCTTTTTTTATATTTTCATCATCGATATGGCCTTCCGCCTCAACGTAGAACTGCATCCGTTGGGTTTTTAGATCATTCTCGGTGCGCATATCGAGAATATTGATTCCTCGACGGGAAAATTCACCGAGAGTGTCAAAGAGCAGCCCCACCCGGTCTTGCAGGGGGGCAGTGATCATGGCCGTGGCATCGTAACCGCTGGGTGGGGTTGGTTTGCGACCCAGAATAGCATAGCGGGTCCGATTGTAAGGCGCAACTTCCCGTTCCCGGACGATTAAATTATGGGCTTTAAGAACTTGTTCCGGGGCAATTACGCCCTGGTTGGTCAGCTTTTCAATACCTATGGTGGCCAGATCCTGTTCAAGATTATGGGTGGCCATAATCGAGATATCGGGGAAGTTGTCGGCGAAGAACTCGGAGCATTGTTTTAACTGATGGGCTTCTCCGATAATCAGCTCCAGTTTGCTTTTATTGTCAATAGTGCCCAAGGAAAGATGTACCGGCAGGACTATGTTGTCTACCCAGTAGCCGTCTTTCAGCATGGCCATGGCTCGGAAAAACTCCCGGCTTTCTCCATCCCTGGTGTTATAAACCGGGATTACGGCCAGATCTGCTCGGCCCTGACCGAAGGCGCTGATCAAGGCACTGGTATTAGCAAAGGTGATAAGTTCAGCCTTGGGTCGGAACTGGCGGGCTGCTTGCCAATCAAGGGAGTTTTCCGGGCCGAGTGTCGCGATGGATGTCATTTTTCTAAATACCTGGATGCTATGGTTGGTCTGCCAGTCAAGTGTTGATGGATCCGGACATAGCCCGCTGTCTCGATAAATATTGCTAAGACATACTTATGTAGTTGCTCCGGAACATTGGGTCAACTCGTTTATGGGTTTTACTGATAGAAAATCCGGTTGTGGCTTGGGAGGGTCTTATGATGGGACGGGGAGGGGCGAATATGTAAAATTAATGAATACGGGGCAAATGCTGTGGAGACAAGCAGGTGTCTGTCTCTGTTTGGTCTTTGGAACGGTTGTCTGTTGGTCAAAAGCAAAGTGGGCCGCGGGTGTGCTGCCTGGTATCATTACATGTGGTAATGAGAAGAATCAGTCGAGAGGATCGCTGGGCCAGACCAGATCTTTATGAACCCAACCCTCGGTGGTGTCCTCATGCCTGATCTTAAGCCACTCCCCCTTTTTTGCAATAGCCTCAAAAACCACGCCGTACTTGACTAAGGCAATTATTCTTGAATCACTGGCGGTGGAGGGGCTGTCGCGCAGGTTGATTTTCGGTTTTTTGACGATGACTGTTTTTTTATTGACCAGCAGGTTTACATGGACCCAGCCTTTGTCGCCCTCAAAATCAAGGCAGTTTGCCCAATCTTTTTCCCGTTTTAATACTTTTAGAGGGAACGACTTGAATATTTCCCAACGCACTTGTTCTCCGGTAGATGGGCCGGAGCGGACGTTGACCCCGTTTTTTTTGATACTGACGTATTCTGCCGCCAGCGAAGAAGACGCAAAGACTAACGAAAGGCAGAAAGCAAAAACAGCTATTGTCATCTGGGTAATGGCGGGATGGGAGATATACATGGTCATCCTTAAGTGGATAATTAATTTTCAGATAAAACCTGTTTGTACAGGCAGGTAATATGCAACGGCGGTTAAGTTATCATTTAGATTTCAGGAAGTCAACCACCCGAATACTCTCCGATTATCAGCGGTCTAATGTGTAAAGGGCTGGATTAAGTGCATCGGTGTTCTTTCGGTGAATCGGTCGAGCTGGTTGGTGGTTGTTGGTCTGCCCCGAACCACCGGCAATCATCCCAGCTCCTGCCTCTATTCTGCATCAATATAGATAGGGCCGTAACATGCCGAGGCCTTAGCGCCGGTGGTGTCGGTGTCGGTCATGACAGCGATGGCGCCGACTTTGCCAGGCTCGGAACCGAAGTATTTCTTGTAGTCTTCGTAAATATTCCGGCGGTATTCGATCCATTGGCCGGTGTTGGCGGCACCGCTTTCAACTGCTAGCATCATGGCATTAGACGTGTAGCTATTTGGAACCGCTTCACCTTTGGGTAGCCGGTTGGCCCAGACGTAGTTAAGAGCCTTGGTTTTCCAGAAGAAAATTGACGGGAAGACCACATAGATGCGGGCTGCATAATCGTCGCCGACTTTAGTTCGGGCGTCGCCATTCTCGATGATATTTTCTATTTTCCATTTCCAGGTCAGGATCGGCTGTTGTTGCGGGTCGTAGTTGATTTCGTAGAACAAGCCCGAGGCTGTTCCTGCTGCATAGGCTTTCAGGCATGGCACGCCGTCTTCGACCACCGGTTCGTACCTGGTAATGCCTTTAAACTCTTTTGCCTCCCATTCGGGGCGGATTGTGTTTTTAAAATCGTCGATCAGCATTGGTTCAGCCCAGGCGGTCGATGAGACTGCCACTATGACAATTATTGTTGCCGCAAAAAACATCAAGCTTTGATTGGTTGTTAGAGATTTCATGGTGCTCACGAAATGGTTGATAAAAATAAATGTGGGCTTGTTGGGGTTATGTTATTTTTGATTATAGTCATTAAATGATAATAACGTAATTAGGTTGGGATTTATTTGATAAAAGATGAAAAGCGCCGGTAGCAGCTGAAGCGCTAAAAGCGGGCAAGAGGAACAAATATATGACCAAGATAGATCTGTGGCTGCAAAGTTCTGAGGTTATGCAGAGTGCTACTGCTGAGGTTAAGGCGGAGGTTCGGAGTTTTGCCGAAGGGCAACTGGCCAGGAATCAGGAATTGGTTAAAATCGGCATGGCGCTTTCCGCTGAAAAAAAACTTGAGAAATTGCTTGAGATGATCGTTAGTGAAGCTCGGCGTTATACCAATGCCGATGGCGGGACACTTTATATCAAGAACGATCAGGAGCAACTTGAGTTCAAGATAATCCAGAATGATTCTCTCAGGGAAAGGAATGGGAGTGGTTGTGAATATATCGCCTGGGCTCCGGTTTCTCTTAGAGATAGCAACGGCCGTGAAAATCATCGTAATGTTTCGGCCCACTGCGCCTTAATTGGTGAAGCGGTTAATATTGATGACGTTTACGGAGCCGATTTCGATTTTGAGGGAACCAGAAAATTTGATGCCAAAACCGGCTATCGTTCGAAGTCAATGCTGCTGGTACCAATGCGGGACCACGAGAATGACGTGATCGGGATTTTGCAGCTGTTGAACGCAAAGGAACCGGCCACTGGTGAGATTGTGGGGTTTGGTGATTTTGTCGTAGATGACATAACAAGTCTTGCCTCCCAGGCGGCAATTGCTATCACAAATGTGCGGCTGGTTAAGGATCTGGAAACTTTATTTGATGCTTTCCTCAAGATTATTGCAACAGCGATTGATGAAAAATCACCATATACCGCCGGCCATGTCACTAATGTGGTTGAATTGACTCTCCGTATCGCGGAAGAGATAAATAAGGACCAGCAAGGTAAGTTTGCCGAGGTTGATTTCTCTGATGATGAATTGGCTGAATTAAAAATGGCCGCCTGGTTACATGACATCGGTAAGATTACGACCCCGGAGTATGTGGTTGACAAGGCGACAAAACTGGAGACAGTCTTCGACAGGATTGAACTAGTCAGGGCCCGTATAGAAATCATTAAGCGCGATGCCGAGATAAAAAGGCTCAAGGCTGAGCTGGCCGAAAATGGTGCTGGTCATGATAAGTCAGTTGATGTAGTAAAACAGTTTGATGAACTGTCGGATTTTCTGGAGGGAGTGAACATCGGCAGTGAGTACCTCTCTGATGAAAAAATTGAAAAAATAAAAAAACTTTCCGAGCAGAGTTATGAGGCAAACGGCGGCAGGGTGCCCTTGCTGAATGATGAAGAGAAAGAAAATCTTTCCATTCGCAAAGGGACTCTTAATGAAAATGAAAGGATGATCATCAATGATCATGTCCTTTTGACTCAGAAGATGCTGGCTAATCTGCCCTTTCCCAGGAAGCTCGGAAAAGTGCCGGATATAGCAGGAATGCATCATGAGAAGCTCAACTGTTCCGGGTATCCTCAGGGCCTGTGTGCGTCTGAAATTCCGTTGCAGGCCAGGATTCTTGCGGTTGCCGATGTTTTCGAGGCCCTGACCGCCGCCGACCGGCCATACAAACATGGCAAGAAGCTTTCTGAATCAATCAGAATTATCGATTTAATGGTCAAGGATAATCATCTGGATGAAGATGTTTGTGATTTGATGATTCGATCAGGGGTAGTGCTGGAATATGTTAAAGGTAAAGTTAATGCCAGTCAACATGATGACTTTGAGTGGAATGGGCAGAAGTTTGGTTGGAATGGTTGAGGGAATATTGCTGAAAAGACCTAGCCGCATTGAGTTTGTTTACCGAGAATAAGGTTGTTGCCTCATCTGGAATTATCTCAATGGATAAGAGGTGATCAAATCAATTTGATGATGACATTAGCCGCAATAAACTCCTATAAATGAATGCGGGATGCGCAAAAAATAATTTGTGATTTTGGTTGTCTTTTCTTAATGGAATTAAAAATCAAAGATTAAGGTTCGTTATCTGATAAAAGACAGTCCCAGCCTGAAAGCTTCGGTGCGATCCTGATAATTCAGCAAGCTTTCGGCCAAGGTATTTACATACTGGAAATGTAGATATACATTAAGGTTGTCTGATAGATAATGGCTTGCCGGGTAGCTCAGATCAACGTGCACAGACCCTCCTTCTTTGGCCCAGCGCCATTTTGAGACAAAGATCAGACTGTCTGCTTTACCGAGTGCGACATCGATCTCCGCGTAGCCACGATAGTCCGCCAGATCTGGATTTTGATCGCTATTATCTATGTATGTCCAAAGCTTGGGGGTGACTGCCAGACCAAGTTTTGACTTATCACGGTAGAAAATAAAGACCGGCTTGATGTAAAAATAGTTTGTGCTTCTGGATAAAGGCTCAGCCTGCCCGTTTGATTCGTGCCTGAAACCTGTTTGTATAAAAAAGCCTTTCAACCAGGAGGGGCGGCCGCCGATGTTTCTGCTAATGTGAAACAGCTCCGGCTTATAGCTGGTATCTTCAAAAGGCAGAGAGTCATCTTTCAGATTCCAATAGGAGGTTTGGGTGTAGCCAAAATGCAAGCCCTCTACCCAGGCATGGGTCTTGGCCAGTGGGCCGTCTTTGTCGAAAAGACGATATTTAAAGCTGAATTGAAATTTGCTTTTTTCAGGCTTGGTTCCGACCAGAAAATATATCGGTTCATAAGCGGAAATATTAGTCAGATAAGGCTGGTAAAGATAAATCAGCGAATCAAGAGTTTGGTAAGCACGCTCATCCCCGTTCCCGACAGCTCCTGTGGCCGGATTGGCAGACTCTGCTGCATAGGCATTTACGCAAAGAAGCAATGTGATTAATGTAACTAAAAACTTCATATTATCCTCGTCTAGATTACTACTCGGTGTAAATTGCAATTTCCCAGATTATATCAATTCTGGCCCTCTATATTAACCATTTTCCCGAAACGGAAACTATCTTGTGATTTTTCATCAAGCTTTGATCTACAAAACCACTCTCGATACTGTTTACCGTGTGATCGTCCAGCTCCGTGATCAAAAATATATAGGCCGATCAAAGATGGCTACCAACTCCCCGGATAGTATGACCAAGAAAAAAATGACAACTAATTTGCCCTCTAACTTGTTGTGATGTTACAGAAGCTCTTGATTTTTCTTGATAATAATTATAAAAAAGTGATTGCATAAACAATAATGATATATCTAATATTAATTAAGTGTCATCTTCATAGACTATATAGAAAAAATTGAAGATCTGGAGGTGCAGTTACATGTCTGACAAAGAAAAAACAGCGTGGGATAAGATCCCTTCTCTTGATCTTGAGATGGACGATGCTTACGCTGAACGGATTGAGGCAAAGGATGGGCGTAGACATCGCAGGACTGATATTGCCGTACTGAAAACAGTCTTGAATGGTGATGTTTCGTCTTTACCCATCAGAATAGCCACTGCCGCTGATGGTATCTTTGATGGCCTCATTCTGGACCTTAGTGAAAGTGGTTGCCGGATAGCCGTTTCCCAAAAATTAAAAGAGGGGGAACTTACCAAGCTGGGTTTTATTATCAACGAACGCACTGTTGTTTCCAAGGCTATTGCCCGATGGGTTACGGTTGAAGATTACGGTTGCTCCGCAGGGTTGGAATTCCAGGGGATATCTGCTGATCTTAAAGAGTTTCTTGGTAATATCAGTTCAGCTTCACTGTTTAGTAAGTTGGGGAATGTTAAGTAATATACACTCCTGCCATAAAGACGAATTAAAAGGGCTGGTCGTTGAATCGATCGGCCCTTTTTATTATTGTCCCCTTAGCAAAATAGGAATAACCCGCATATTTCATGAGTATTTTTGAAAAGACATTTTAACTGATTGTACCTGTGTGTTAAACCTTTGGTTTGCTGTGGAATATCAAGGTCACAGTTTGTACCAAATGAAATACATGGTTTGTTTTTCAGATAGCGCAGACTTCGAAACTACTCACCCTGTGGGTCAGCCGATATATCCGTATAGCACCCCTCAGGGGGGTATTGTACAGAATCTGCTGTATAAGGCTTTCAGCATACTAAAGTATCGGAGTCTCGCTCTGGCCGCTTACCTGCTGAAAACAGCATACTTTGCCTATCGAGCGTTTCGCAATCGGGCATCTCGACTGGTGAAATATGCGGGATAAGCCGTGTATCTCTAAGAAGTAAGGTGGTTGGGTGTCTTGGAGGGCCTTTTCTTCAGTCGGAGGTAAAGGAAGCGTTCGCTACTCCGCGCAATTTGTTGTGGCTTTTGTGGTGTTGAGGAACAATTGTAATTTGCATGGTTCAAATGAGTTGGATCATACTTGTGGTGTGCATCGATGTGTTTGTGATAAAAAAAAGGTCGCCGACTAATATGCCGCGACCTTTTTTTTGTCTTGTGACAAGGAGGGGTTAAGAAGTTAACTCGACCCGGTATATAACCAGAGGATCAATGCCGCCAGTCCATTCAAATTCAACTTTATAGCTTCCTGGTTCGGTAATGAATTGCGAGATGTCTTCGATGATTGGTTTGATTTTTTTGTAGGAAGATATCTCGGTGGAAGGTTCCTCGAAATAGCGTTCTTTCCATTTTGTTATTTTTACGCGCTGGCCAGAGGGTGTTGTCAGCCAGACATTACCGGTACTATCAATCGAGCGACGTCCTGTGGCCCAGAACTTAAAGGTACTGACAGTTCCTATTTCCGGGAGTTTGAATATGTATATATTGTTTTTTGAGAAATTTGCAGCTCCGGCCAAGCCTTCAACTTCGCTGCTATGGGTTTTTGGCGATCGCTTTTTAATGACTGGTCTCGGTGCTGGTGCTACAGGTGCAGGTTGGA
>DAOVJK010000270.1 GCA_030673265.1 Pseudomonadota bacterium
GATCCCGGTCAGGTAATTAATCAGGGCATCGAACCAGACATAGGTGACGAATTTATCGTCAAAGGGCAGTGGTATTCCCCAGGTGAGGCGGCTGGTCGGTCTGGAGATGCAGAGGTCCTCAAGTGGTTCTTTGAGGAAAGACAAAACCTCGTTACGGTATCTTTCCGGTTGGATGAAATCCGGATTTTGTTTGATATGATCGATCAGCCAGTCCTGATATTTAGACATTCTGAAGAAATAATTCTGTTCGGTAATAGAGTCCGGGGGGGTCTGGTGGTCCGGGCAATTGCCGTCAACCAGTTCCTTTTCGGTCAGAAACCGCTCACAACCCTTGCAGTAGAGGCCTGAATATTCACTGAAGTATATGTCGCCCTGGTCGTGCACCTTCTGGAGGATATCCTGGACTGTTTTGATGTGGACTTTGTCGGTGGTGCGGATGAAGTTGTCCGGTTCAATGCTCAGAGGCGGCCACGCTTCCCTGAACATATTGCTGATCCGGTCCGCGTATTGCTGGGGAGATTCATTTGATTTGGCAGCCGCCTCAGCGATTTTGTCGCCGTGTTCGTCGGTTCCGGTCTGGAAGCGGACGTTTGCGCCGGCAATCTTTTGAAAACGGCTGGCGGCATCGGCAACAATGGTGGTGTAGGCATGACCCAGATGGGGCTGGGCATTTACGTAAAAAATCGGGGTGGTGATGTAGAAACTCATGGTTTAATGGTCTCGTAAAAATTGATCAAAGGGGCATAGTAATATCGGGATAGCCAGGCAGTTAAGCGATGACTGCGAAACTTTAATTTCCCTGGGGTTTTGTCGGCGGTTGTTTGGTGTTGTTTCGGGAGTCGTTGCGGCCCTTGTGGTCTGTTTTTTTGGATCTATGCCGTCGGCCTTTGCCTTTATGCTTTTTTTGTTCCCCTTGCTGTCCCCCCGGCCCCTTTTTGGCTCTGGGCGGTTCCGGTGCTTTCATGGCCAGCCACTCTTCTTTGCTGATAACCCGTTTTTGATCAGGTTCTCCGAGCGGCATTATGGTTATTTCTTCTTTGAGGATATTACTGTGCAGGATTTTGTAGTCAATACCGTCCACCGTGAAGATCTTGCCTGGTCTCGGCATGCCCTTCCGCATTTCATGGTAAGTACTGTATTCATAGGTCAAACAGCAGAGGAGGCGGTTGCATACCCCGGAAATCTTGGAGGGGTTGAGGGCCAGGCTCTGCTCCTTGGCCATTTTGATCGAGACCGGTGCGAAGTCCTTGATGAAAGAAGAGCAGCATAATTCCCGGCCGCAACCGCCGAGGCCGCCAATCATCTTGGTCTCATGGCGGACGCCGATCTGGCGAATTTCGACCCTGGTCCGGAACTCCTGGACAAGGTCTTTGACCAGCTCGCGAAAATCAACGCGATTCTCAGCTGTGAAATAAAAGATGATCTTGCTACCGTTAAAAAGTCTTTCCACCTTGGTCAGTTTCATGGCCAACTGGTGTTTTTCGATATGTGTCTGGCAGATGGTAAAGGCCTCTGCCTCCCTCTCCATCAGTCGGGTGATCTTGGGTAACTCCTCGCGGTTGGCCTTTCTGACTATCATGTAACTGGCCGTTTGTTTTGATTCTTTGCCCGGGAGATCTAGTTGGGGGCCGGCGCTTGTTACCGTGGCCGGTTCGAGACCATGGTCGGTCTGGACCATCACCATCTCCTCCCGGGCGAGGTTGGTGATCCGGGAGGCGGCAGAAACGGCGGGGGTGTTTGCCCTGAAACGCACGTAATAGAAATTGTTCAGGGCTGATGCCGGCTTGTGTTCGGCTTGCTTTTCCCCGGCCTTATCGTCTGTGCCCGGTTTTGCGGTATCTTTAGGAGAATTATCCTGCAAAATTGTCCTCAATAATTACAAATATTATCTGGAAACTTTTCCGGTCAGGCCGGAATAGATTAATCTGTGATAATAACAGTACCGGTTGTTTAAAGCAATCCAAAGAAGAGGTCTTCACAGACCAGGGTTTTGTTGCAGTTCCGGGCCAGTTGTTTCTTTGCCAGGTCGAACAGTTCGAGCCGGGCCAGAAGGGCGTTAATGGGCCAGCTTTTGGCAGTCTTGCCGGTTATGTCCAGGAGGTCCTGGTTGACGATTCCTTCCGGTTGATTGCTGGCGATTATGATCAGGTCGCGGAACCATAATTTGATCAGATCGAGCAGCTCCGGCAGGCGGTCGTTGAGGGCGGCTGCCTGCTCGGCAAGCTGGAAAACGGCTTCGACGGATGTCGAGTTGGCCTGCTTCAGCTCACTTAAGGTCTCCAGAATGGCGCGTCTGGTTTCGAGGAGCTCCCGGTCTGCCATCATCCTGGCTTGACCCAGGCTACCGTAGGTTATGGCGGTAAGGGAGGCGGCAGCAGCCGGGGCGAGCCCCCCTGCAATCAATTTTTCCTCGACCAGCTCGTGGGGTAGACCGGTGAAAGGAATTATCTGGCAGCGGGAGGTAATGGTCGGCAGAATCTCGCTGGCTTCATCGCCGGTAAGGACCAGTTGGTTGCCTGGCGGTGGTTCTTCGAGGATTTTTAAAAGGCTGTTGGCCGCTTCCCGACGCATGGTATGGATATCGGCGATTAAAACAATTCGATACTTTGCTTCATAGGGTGGGAAGGTCAGGGCATGTTTTAATTCGCGGATTTGCTTAATCTTGATTGAAACGCCTTCCGGTTCGATGACCAGCAGATCCGGCTGGTTACCGGATTTAAGCTTGCGGCAGGATTGACAAATGGTGCAGGCGTCCTGGCTGTCCGTGGGGTTCTGGCAGTTCAGGTAGTTGCCGAAGGCTCGGGCCAGGGTTTTCTTGCCGACCCCGACCGGTCCCCGAAATAGATAGGCATGGCCCAGGCGATTATTGGCGACCGCCCGGCGCAGCATTTTCTTTGCCTTCTCCTGGCCGAGGATCGAATCGATGGTGAAGTAGTCGCTGGCCATTATCGAAAGAGACTGCCTTGGCGGTGGTCAACCACATGATTATCGTCTTCTGCCGGCGCTTGCTTTTGGCTGTCGGCTGCTCCTCGCACATAAAGGAATCGCTCAAGATTCCGCTGGTATTCGGTCCATTGATAGCCCTCTCCTTCAAGTTTCCGGCCCAGACCGGTGATATAATCTATCTTGGCGTCAAGGTCATCGATGAAGTTAAGGACGAAGGCCTCCAGGATCATCGGCAGGGTGGGTGAGCCGAATTCGTGGCGGCCATGGTGGGCAAGGATCAGATGTTTCAGGTTGGTGGCGGTCTCTTGCGGAAAGCCATCGATTCCGGCAACTTTGTCCTGGATCATTTCTATAGCCAAAACCATGTGGCCCAGCAATCGACCCCGGTCGGAGTAGTCGTAGGGGAACTCTTCGTAGTTAAACTCGATAAGCTTGCCGATATCGTGGAGCATGGCGCCGGCCATGAGCAGGGAGCGGTCAACCGCCGGGTAGAGAACGCTGACTGCCTCTGCCGCTTTGGCTACCCCTAGCGTGTGTTCCAGTAGGCCGCCCAGGCAGGCGTGGTGCATGTGTTTGGCGGCCGGGGCTTTCTTGAACAGGCTGAATAGCTGCCGGTCATTTAAGAAGGCCAGAACCAATTCGCGCAGATGGTTGTTGTCGATGCTTTTGGCGAGCCGGGTCAGTTCGCCAGCCATGGCGGTGATATCGCCTGAGGTGGCCGGGATGAAACGGCCCATCTCTTCGGCCGGCACCTCACATTTTTCGAGATGGTCAATCTTGAGTTGCAGAACTCCCCGGTAGGACTGGGCCTGGGCTTTAACCCTGATGGTGGCGCCGGTCGGGCAGCTTTCGAGATAACGGTCGGCATTTTCCCAGACCCGGCAGGCGATTGATCCGGAAGCATCCATGATGGTCAAAGCCAGAAAAGGCTTACCGTTCTTGGTCTCACCCCGGTTTACCTCGCGGACCAGAAATACTCCTTCAACGGTCTGGTTGTCGAGGATATCCTTGATCATCAGGTCTGGCATCTATTCATAACCGGTAGTTGTTTGTTATTTTGCAAAATTTAAACATTGAACATTCAACATCGAATTTTGAATGTGGTACTTTCGTTAATCAGATGAAGAGAGCGGCTTCCTTATTCGATGTTCAATGTTGGGCGTTCAATGTTCGACGTTCATCTTTTATGTTACTTCTATAATTGAGGCCGGGCTCGCCAGGTTAGTCCGCTGAATAGTTACGTGGCCTGCAATCATCAGAAATCCAGAGTTTGTTGCCAGGAGGATTTAAGCCCGGCCAGTGATTCGTCCATCACGGTCTTGCCGGTCAACCCCGTCACCGTGAGGCTCTTGGCCTCGGTTACCATGCCGATC
>DAOVJK010000344.1 GCA_030673265.1 Pseudomonadota bacterium
CCCGATTTGATCTGGCGGTCCACTTCCCGACAGGTCAATGAAGAAATCAGGTTGCCGTCCTGACCTTTGACTCCTTCGACATCGGTCAGCAAAATCAGTTTTGCGGCCTTTAGTTTGGCGGCGACCGCCCCGGCGACCAGATCGGCATTGATATTGTAAGACTGGCCCTCGGGTCCCACCCCCACCGGAGCGATAACCGGGATAAAATCCTGGGCATCCAGGGTGGTCAGGATGTCGGGATTCACCTCGGTAACTTCGCCGACCCGGCCCAGATCGATCAGCTCCGGCGGGGCATTTTCCACCTGTTCCTTCATGATCTCCATCTTCCTGGCCTTAATGAGGTCGCCATCCCGGCCGGAAAGGCCTACCGCCTTGCCACCGTGGTAATTGATCAGCCCAACGATCTCCTTGTTGACCTTACCAACCAGGACCATTTCCACCACATCCATAGTCTCGCCATCGGTGACCCGCATCCCCTGAACATAGCTGGACTGAATGTTCATCTTGTCCAGAAACTGATTGATCTGGGGACCGCCACCGTGAATAATCACCGGATTGATGCCGATGTATTTCATCAGGATAACGTCGAGGGCAAAGTTCTTTTTCAATTCATCATCAACCATGGCATGACCACCGTATTTTATGACGATGGTCTGATTGTAAAATTCTTTAATATAAGGTAGGGCCTCGATCAGGGTCTTGGCTTTATCAATGACTTGCTGCATAACGTTTTCACTCGCGTATCAGGTTATTCTTACTTTTTAATATTTCATAAAAGGCGGAAAAACATCATAATGACAGCAGGTTGATATGTAAAGAAGTAGTTGTATCGGCAACAGAAGCGACAACTTTTTTCTGGTACGGATGGGCGGAAATGATTTTTCTCATAATTATAGGACTGGTTTCTCTATCGATCTACCTGTTTTTGTCAGTAGAAGCCTTGCTGGGGGCCAGACAGATTAGCCAATTACAGGATATTGAACCGGCACCCCGAGAGGAATGCCCTTCGGTATCAATCATAGTCCCGGCCCTGAACGAGGCCGCCACCATCAAACCGGCCCTTGCTGCGCTGCTGGCCCTTGACTATCCCGATCTGGAAATCATTGCCATCAATGATCGCTCCACCGATGCAACCGGCCTTATTCTTGACAAAATGGCCAAGACTGACGCCCGGCTCAAGGTCTATCATATTATGGAACTGCCCAGCGGCTGGCTGGGCAAAAACCATGCCCTTTGGTACGGGGCCGCCCGGGCTAAAGGCGACCTCCTGTTATTTACCGATGCCGATGTAATCATGGCCGAAAAAAGCCTGCGCCGGGCGGTCGGGTTCATGCTGGCCAGACAGCTTGATCACCTGGCGATATTTTTCGATGCCATTGTGCCGGGCGGCTTGCTCAACATGTTGATTATCGATTTCGCCTGTGGGTTCATGGCATTGATGAAACCATGGAAGGCACGGCAAAGCGACAGCCCTTATCATACCGGGGTTGGGGCCTTCAATCTGATTAGAGCCGAGACATACCGGCGCTGCGGCACCCACCAGGCCATCGCCATGAACCCGGTGGACGATGTGGAGCTTGGCCGACTACTCAAGGCAAATGACGGTCACCAGGATTGTCTTTTTGGCCGTAACTCTATTTCAGTCAAGTGGTACAGCTCTGTAGCGGAGATGGTGCGTGGCCTAGAAAAAAATATTATGCCCTTCTGCGACTACTCGATAGTCAAAATAATAGCAGCCTCTGCTGTAATAATAATTTTTCGCATCTGGCCGATGATGGTTCTCCTTTGGGGCCACAACCCGATTCTTCTGGCCCTGAACGGGCTGCTCCTTATTTTACAGGCGGGATCGGCCATAACTGCCGCAGCCAACTCCTCGATCCCCGTTCGCCATGTCATCTGGTTGCCGCTTGCACCGTTTATCAGCTTATACATTCTCTGGAACTCGGCCATTAAAACGCTCTGCCGAGGAGGAATCATCTGGCGGGAGACCTTTTACAGCCTTGATGAACTCAAAAAAAACAATAAGCGTCCCTGAAAAACCCCGGACACCGTCGCAACAAACATGCTAATCGCTGGAATTGCCGAAAGAACCGAACAAACAAGGGCGAAACAGAATCATTAAAAATGAAGCGGTATATTTTGGATGTTTTGACTTCTTGACAAAGCAAAACCCATATAGTATTTAGGTAGACTTTCAAAGTGAACAAACAAAAAAGTATTCAACAAAACTTTATTAAATAAGGAGGAGAACCATGCCTACTATTGAACACAACGGAAGTTCCTTTACCGTGGATGAAGATGGCTTCCTGACCAAGGGAATGGAAGAGTGGAATGAGCACTGGATTGACTACGTAAAAGCTGTTGAGGGTATCACCGACATGACCGATGAGCACAAAAAGGTTATCGATACTCTTCAGGAGTACTACAAGAAGAATGGTATCGCTCCTATGGTACGGATTCTTTCCAAAACCACTGGTTTCCCGCTCAAAAGAATCTACGAGCTGTTCCCGTCAGGACCTGGTAAAGGAGCCTGCAAGATGGCTGGACTGCCGAAACCTACTGGTTGCGTCTGATCCTGCATCTTTTTAAGTTTGCTTGACCAAGGAAGAAGGTTTTTAAACCTTCTTCCTTTTTTTTGTGCTTTTTTCGCCGGAAGATCCAGACAATTGAGTTCGGTGGTGATTTTAGTCGCTGACCCGGCAATCTCCGCGTAATGATTTAACCTGTTGCCACTACGGGAACTTGCCCCTACAGAAATTATAGCTGCTCCACAACCTAACCCGCATATTTCACCAGTCGAGATGCCCGATTGCGAAACGCTCGATAGGCAAAGTATGATGTTTTCAGCAGGTAAGCG
>DAOVJK010000257.1 GCA_030673265.1 Pseudomonadota bacterium
ACTTCGGAGCCGACCGCACAACACCTCGCTCAGTGAAATAGATTCCTTTTGTAAAATAGACTTTTCTACAGTAATCTTGTTATCCAGATTTAATATTTCTTTCCAACATCATAAGGGCGCTCATTTTTATGATGTCATTCCGACATCATAAGAAAATAGCCACCATCAAAACTGAAGATTTCTTCTGTTAATCATAAGTTAGCCATGCAAAGTTAGGACTTTTCTTATTCTGGATGTGACTTTAGAAACTCAAGTGGGCTTTCTATTTGCCTGAAATTAGCAGTTGCTGATGAAATATTTAATATCGTTTAATTGCACTCCTTGAGTGTCTCCGAAGTTTTTCTCCATCTGCAGAAGTTGTAGTTTGATCGCTAAATCTGCGGCAAAACCGCCTGGGCCATTTTTGGCGACTACTCTATGGCAGGGGATGATCAGGGCCAAGGGGTTTTGGTTACAGGCTTGGCCGACAGCTCTGCCCCCTCCCGGAGATCCGGCGGCAATGGCCAATTTTCCATAGGTTGTTGTTTCTCCTGGCTTGATCAGACTTATCAGGCGCCATATCTTCTGCTGGAATTCTGTGCCGTTCTTCAAGAAGGGATTATGGTTGAAATCCGGGGTCGGTTTTTGCGGTTCATAGCCAAGCATCCCCAGTACCAGATCCTCGACCTGGATGATTTTATTGTTTGAACTGGCTAACTCAGCTTTTGGAATGAGTTGTTTTATGCTCTTTAGTGCCTGTCGGTGAATGGCGTTTGAAAAAGACAGGTGGATAATAATGTTTTTACTAATAATTACCTGGAATTTTAGGAACTTGTACCTGCATAATGCGGGGTAATAAGAGGCTCCAGGCTGAGTCTTTGTCTCATCATGAGGTGGGTTTTGCGGTTGCATTTTTATTCCAATTCTTGCCTGTCTGCTAGTTTGTTCTATTGCTAAGTGTAGATTCTGGGAGAATTGATTGCACAACAATGGCCAGGAATTTCTTGATCTTTGTCTGGTTAATATAATATCTTCAAGTAGTTACGAGTGAATTTTTTTGAAGATTTCCTTGCTTTTTGTTGTTTGCCCGTTTATCTACTTGTTAGAAGCTTGTTGTTTACTGCTTGAAAGACAGTAATGATTTTTATGTTGATGGCTTATAATAGTTTGATTTTACAATGAAGTTGCCGGGTGGGATACTACATTTTGAAGCTTGTTGAAAAAAAAATTATCATTTCATTTGTCCTGTCGGTTCTGCTGTTGACCGTATCTGGGTTTATAACAGATGGTGAGGCTCGGAGCAGCAAAAAGCCGGTTTCCAATATTGTTTCTATCCATAAATTCCAACCGGGCACGATAAAACCTAAAACCAAGGCAGACAACAATCGGTTTCCCATCGTCGATCTTTCTGCCGCTCACCAGGTCAAACGTCGTCCTGATGGCGGCCAGCTGTTGCTGGTGACGGATGAGCAACTACGCAAGCATCTAACTTCTAGAAGTGCAATTGTCATGGATGCCGACAGTGGCGATGTCATTTACGCCCATTCACCGGATAAAACTGCCCAGCCGGCCAGTACTATAAAAATTCTGACCGGTTTGATCGCTATCCAGTCTCTGGAGGACGAGGAAGAGGTGCCGGCCAGTCGCCGGGCGGCGGGTATGCCAAGATCCAAGATCTATCTGCGTCGTGGTGAATCCTATCGGGCTGATGATATGATTAATGCCGTGCTGCTTTCCTCTGCAAATGATGCCAGTGTTGCCCTTGCGGAAAAAATCGCCGGTTCCGAGAGGGTCTTTGCGAAATTAATGACCCATAAAGCTAGGGCCTGGGGGGCGGATAATACCGTCTGTAAAACCTCCACCGGTCTTACGGCGCGGGGCCAAAAGTCAACGGTTCGCGACTTGGCCGTACTTTTTAACCGAGCCATGGATAATCAGGAATTTGCCGACAGGGTCATCCAGAGAAAGATTAAAACCGGCTACGGTAAGGTGTTGAAAAATCATAATCGGGCTTTATGGCAGATTGCTGGGGCTGAGGGTGGTAAGACCGGTTATACCAATGCTGCAAGACAGACCTACGTCGGCAAGTTCAAGCGTGGCGAAGATGAGGTGACTGTGGCGGTTATGGGTAGTGAAACTATGTGGGACGATGTTAAACGCCTGGTTGAATTTGGTTTTGCCAAAAAGAGGAGCATGGCGATAACCACTGCTGCGGTAAAATAGTACCCAGTTAAGGCATTAGTTAAGGTGGCCCGGAGTCTGCGCTACCTGCTTGTTGTTTGGCGCGCTGGGTGTGTTCGGGTTATACATAGCTTGCTCCCCTCTGTTTTTGACTACTGATTTATTTGTTCTCTGCCAGCAGTGTGGATGATATGTTTTTACCCCCTGTTTTGGGCGGACGAATTATTTCTTAGTTGCTTCCCTTTCTTTAGTTATATTTTCATTGCTGATCGTTTATATACCACCAATGGTAAACCTCTTAAGTAAGAACGAGATCAGGGCCGTTTCCCTACCAATGCCTGAGGAGCGGATTTTCGCCGTCCAGGGTAAAGTGGCAGAAAATCTGCGTCGTTCAGAAAGTTATCGGCAGTGCCGGCAAATTTTCATTGACCCTTCGCTGCTGCTTCGGCAGGCGCGGGTCAATGCCTTGCTGGATGGCAAAGATTTGATTATGCCGGGTGCCGGCCTCAAGGAAGGGTTTTATCTGCTTAAGCCTTTTCAAATTCCATTCAAAAATTTGGTTATGGGAGTTACTTACACCGGCCTGGATCGTTACGGTCGCCGTCTTAGCGCTGCGGATATTTCAACCCTGGATATTTCCCTGCTGCTTGGCGAGTCGTTTGCGGTTGATCGACAGGGCTGTCGTTTAGGGGACGGTCTGGGATTCTTTGATCTTGCCGTTGCTCTGCTTGGTGAGATGGGCGGACTGGCGGCAGGTTGCCAGGTGGTTGCCGCTATTGATGATCCGGCCAAGGTTGTCGAGAACATCCCTCAAGAACCATGGGATGTCAAATGTGCCAAAATCCTCGGCCCGGATGGAATCGAAGAACTTTTCGATTCTTCCGCGGTTCCGGGGATTTTCTGGGATGATATCCCGCCGGAACGGATTAAGCGAATATCACCTCTGCGGCGTCTCCTTACTAACGGGCAATAAGCAGGGCTTGCCAAAACAAATTATCATTCCAGTTGCTGAAAGGGAAAGTTGCCTGTACCATGTTTACGCTTCTTTTTATCTCTGATTTATCTTTTAAACTAACTCATGAGAGCTTGAACCACGTTGGGAATTGAAGACTTAGAACAGCAACCCCTGACAGAACATCTCGCCGAATTACGTGGTTGCCTTATTGCCTCGTTAGTAGCGGTAGGGGCCGGATTTTGTATTTCCTATTATTTTATTCAGGACATCGGTTATTGGTTTTTCAAGCCGCTTTTCGATGTCTTACCCGATAAATCTTCGCTGATCTTTACCTCCTATCAGGAAGCCTTTTTTTTTATCTGAAATTAGCCCTGGTCTGCGGCACTCTCCTTGGTAGTCCAGTAATCTTCGCCCAGATATGGCGTTTTGTTGCTCCTGGTCTTTATCATCACGAGAAGAAAGCTCTGGTTCCCTTTGTCGTGCTTTCGACCATTTGTTTTCTTGGGGGAGTTGTTTTTGGTTATGCGTTGGTTTTCCCACCGGCTTTCCGGTTTCTGGTTGGTTACTCCAATGAATATCTGAGCGCAATGCCAGCGGTCAATGAGTACTTCTCTCTTTGCCTCAGATTATTGATTTCCTTTGGTTGTATCTTTGAATTGCCGGTCTTCATGGTCTTTTTGGCCCGGCTCGGCGTGATTGATGCCCCGTTTCTTTGTCGTAATCGCAAATATGCGGTTCTGATCTCTTTTATTATAGCCGCTGTTCTTACTCCGACTCCCGACGTGGTTAATCAGGTTCTGATGGGCGGCCCGCTGGTGGTGCTTTATGAGATCAGCATCGTCGCGGTCAGATTGTTTGGCCGTCATGTAAAACCCCAGGTTGATGGGGGGGAGATATAGGTTGCTGGCTTGGTAATTCTTGAAATATGCGGTTTTTGAGGTTGTCTGATTACCTCACAATAAACTGCTTAAACCAGCAACTTATGGCTTCAAAATCACTGTAATTTTTACTTGACAATTTACCTCTCCCTCAATATAAGGTTATTCTTTCATACTTCTGAAGCTCTATTCATTTTTTTAATATAAATTCAACAAGGAGACGTTAACATGTCGAAATTAGTTGCTCCCCACGGAGGCAAAGGTCTGGTTTGCTGCCTGCTGCACGGCAATGATCTGGAAGCTGAAAAAGAGAAAGCTGCTGGCCTGAAGCAGGTTGAGATTACCGCCCGTGCCAAAGGCGATCTGATCATGATGGGTATTGGTGGTTTCAGCCCTCTTGATGGTTTCATGAAAAAAGCTGACTGGAAAGGCGTTTGCGAGAATTTCCAAATGGCAGATGGCACCTTCTGGCCTGTCCCCGTAACCCTCGATGTATCTGCAGCCGATGCTGGTGATATCAACGAAGGTGACGAGATCGCCCTTGTTAAAGATGGTGAGACTTATGCCACCATGAAGGTCAGCGAGAAATTCGAGATGACCGACGCTGACAAGAAATGGGAATGTGAGAAAGTTTTCAAGGGTGAGGGCGAAGAGTCTGAAGGTGATAGCTTCTGGAAGATCGCA
>DAOVJK010000285.1 GCA_030673265.1 Pseudomonadota bacterium
AGCCGGCAAGGATCGTCCGTAAGAAGAAAACCAAGATTATGGTTCACTGCCCCCCGCAGCACTCGGCATCACGTCCTTCCTGCCGGGCCTTGACACTGCATCCGGATCAAAACGTTGCGAGTACGGCCGGTCATATCCCACGGCCGCGCCAAGCCAATATGGTTTTTACAAAGGGAGTAATTACGCTACCGACAGAGGAGGCAACCCGCTCCAGACAAAGAGCAAGCAGGTTCCTCAGGGCGAATCCATTCTTCTGGCGTAACCGCCAAAGGGCTCCACCGACTTGGTGGGCCGCCCGTTAAGCTCGTCGACCCGACCACCGGCCAATAACATAGCCAAGGATGCCGTGTTTAGGTTTTACTCAGGATCCATCTTTTTTATATGCTTGGTGGAAAGCCGCATCAGGGTACTGGTGGTAAAATCAGCCGCCTCCATCTCAAGATTTTTGAGAGGTACTTCGGCTCTGGCAGCCTCACGATGCCCACCAGCGGAACCGAGCTTGGAGAAGATATTAGCCGCCAGTTTCCCGGCGTTTTTTTTGTATCCGTCACTGCGAAAGATGACCACCAGCCGCTCCCCGTGAATCCCGGAAACCAGCACCCACGAGATATCATGCACCCGGTTGAAGAAGTCGGCGATTATCACCAGAATATCCGGGCTCCGAACTCGCCCCATGTGAATGTACAACCTTTTTTTGCTAATCCGGTATTCATTGAGGGCGGTCTTGAAATAATTGAGCTCGGATTTCCTGAGCTCCGAGAGTTCGATCTTGCGAACCAGATTATGGTTGGCGATGTTGTAAAGATAGCGAAAGGAGATGGCATCGGCAGCGACAGTCTTCTTTTCAAAATTATGGGTATCTACTTTAATGGCGTAGAACATGGCCGTCGCCATCGCAACAGAAGGCTTCATCGCCGCAGCCCGCAGATATTCAACCATCATCGAAGCCGTAGCGCCAAAATCCTTTCTGATATCCACATAATTTGCGACCCAGCCCTTGGTGGCGGGGTGATGATCGATCACCGCATCAAACTCCATATCTTCAAAGATAGGGAGATGGGTAGGTTGCGAATCGAGCATAACCTTCTTGGAGAAATCATCCGGTCGACAATTTTGCAAACGCTCGGCCCGGATTTTGAGGAGATCGACCATGGCGATATTACTTAAGCGACGAATCTCATTGGGATAGGCAACGGTGACGCTCTTGACCCGATAGCGCAGAAGACGCCGAACGGCCAAGGCGCTGGCCAAGGCATCAGGATCGGCATTGATAACCACCAGGACTTCATCCTCTTTCTCAAAAACATCCCAGAATTCATGGAGACGCTCTTTAGCCGATCGCTTGGAAAGACTGCGACCATTATTGCCGTTATTCTTCAAACACGCACCCACAATACCTGTTCATAATACCCTGCCGGGCCAACGCTACAATTGACCCAGGCAAGCCGGACTCGCAAAGTGAGTGAATCTACCACAGATCGCTACAATGATGCAAGAAGGTCGGATCGAACTCAAACATAGATATTGGTTAGGGGTAAGACGAACCGGGACTTTGGGAGCGAAAATTTTCCGCTTAAAAATAATCGCCCCCATCCTTAATTGTCACTAAAAAAAGGCACCGAGGGAAACAGGGTATGATCAGTATGGGGGATAAAACGTGATCCGGAAAATCTGATCATAAATTCCTGATTAACATTTAATTCGAGATAGGTGATTTTTTTGACAAGCCCCAGACAATCCCGCCGGGCCTGCTCGTCAAGCAAGACCAGTTCAGCCCCGGCCAGGGAGCTATTGCCGATCGGCTCAAAAGTCTCAAGGGGTAAATCCGGGAGCATACCGAGGGTAATGGCCTGGCGGGGAGCAATATGCCGCCCAAAGGCCCCGGCCACATAGATTCGCTCAAGCTCACCGAAGCTGATCCCCACCTGATTAACCAAGGTGGTAAGAATTGAGTACATCGCCGCCTTGGAACGCATCACCGCATCCAGATCGACCTGACCGAAGAGGACCGGTTGACCGTCAGCTGATTCATCACCATCAGCCAACACATAGGCCAGGCCTTCATCGCTCTCAACCAGACGATCTGTGTCGTGGGCTGCACGGAATTTCCCGCGAATATCGATAATTCTACCCAGGTACAAGGCCGCCACCAGATCGATAATCCCCGAACCGCAAATCCCTTTCGGCTTCCCTCCATCGATTGTCGTGTAGTGGAGCGTTCCTGTCTCAGGGTCAACCTCAACATGTTCAACCGCCCCGGGGCCGGCCCGCATCCCCATCTTGGCCACGCCTCCCTCCAGGGCCGGCCCGGCAGCTCCGGCACAGGCGATCAACCACTCACTGTTGCCAACTATCACCTCGGCATTGGTGCCGACATCAATCAACATGCTGACCTTGTCACCACTTGCCAAGCCGCTGGCAACCACGCCTGAGACCAAATCACCGCCGAAATAACTACCGACACTGGGCATAACCCACACCACCCCGCTCGGATTAATCACCAGCCCCAGTTCTTCAGCATGACACGGGTCAGGTGCATTAACCATAGGGATATAAGGCTCCCTGATTAGATAATATGGATCAAGGTTCAGGAAAAGATGGACCATGGTCGTATTGCCGGAAACACTCAGGGCCCTGATATTTTCAGCTACCAGCCCCGCCTGCCCGGCCAGATTGAGCGCCAGGTCATTTACATCGGCGATTACGGCCGCATGCAAGGCAGCAAGCCCCCCCGGTTCGGCGCCATGATGAATCCTGCTTAGAATATCAGCCCCGAATTTTATCTGGGAATTTTCACGATTGGCCTCCGCCAGCCGTCTGCCGGAGGCCAATTCCACCAGGACCGCCTCAAGATGCGTAGTGCCCAGGTCCAGCGCCATACCGACCAGAGGGGCTGCAGATTTTTCAATAAAATCGACAAGTTCCGGGCCAGCAGCCAGGTGATTAACCACCGCCCCGCCGACAAAGCCACCCTGCCGAAAATTAGCGGCAACCCTGGCCAGACAGCTGTAAGGTACCACCGGGTCATGGCCGGAAAGTTGTTCGGCAACAGCCCGCTTCAACCGGTCAAGATCTCCGGTATTATCTGTAAGGCTTGGCCCTTCAACCTCTACTTCATATAATTCGACCAACGGCTGCATGATTAAAAGGTTCCGTTTTGTTGATGAGGCATTTTTTTGTATGGTTGCGGGAAAATATCCTTTTGAATAAATATCCCTAAGATAGTAAGTTAAACCAATTGTTTATCATTTAGACCAGCAACTGTTGCTACCCTCGCAGCAAAGCGACAAGTATCGGGACCACATATGCTTAAACTTCTGGCAGTCATGACCGGCGGCTCCATCGGCGCCGCCTGTCGATATCTCCTGTTCCTGACGGTGCAGCGGCTGACCGGGCCCTCTTTTCCGACCGGCACCCTGGCGGCCAACCTGCTGGGCTCATTCCTGATCGGCCTGCTCTGGAGCCTGTTCGAAGGATCACGGCTGACCAACGAGTGGCGACTATTTATCTTCACCGGCTTCCTGGGCGGCTTTACAACTTTTTCAACCTTTACCAGGGAAACGGCCCAATTGTTCAAACTCGGCGATTGGAAGACAGCCCTCGTTTATGCAGGAATCAGCAATATTATGGGCGTGACCCTGGTGCTGGCTGGCTACTATGTCTCCCGCCGCTACCTTGTTCCAGCCTGAAAACAACAATCACCAGGCAAATTAATAAAGAAAGCTGATGCCCATAATACTTTATGCATATCTGACCGCAGAGATTCTCGGCCCCTTTTTTGCCAGCCTGCTGATAATAAACGCGATCCTCTTTCTGGGCAAGCTGTCTTCGTTACTGGACATCATCTTCAGTTTCGGCATCGGCTTTGCTGATTTTACCAGAATCAGTATCTACCTGTTGCCCAACCTACTGCTCTTCTCCATCCCCATGGCCAGCACGCTCGGGGTAATCATCGCTTTTACCCGCATGGCCGGCGACAATGAGATCCTGGCCTTAAAAGCCGCCGGGATAGGTCTTTACCGACTGCTGATCCCGGTCATCATCGTCGCCCTGTTCAC
>DAOVJK010000031.1 GCA_030673265.1 Pseudomonadota bacterium
ACGGCAAGTTCATCAACGGCGAAGAGAAGGTAAAGATTCTGCTCAAGGAAGGCAAGATCAAGGTTGAAAAGACCAAGAAGAAGGTAGAAGAACCTGCCGAGGAAGTAACCGCCGAGGAAGTAGCGACCGAAGAAGCCCCTGCTGAGGAGAAGGCCGAGTAAACACCTCTGACCTAATCTATTTTTCCAAAAGCCCTTATCTTAGTAAAGGATAAGGGCTTTTTTGGTATCAAAAACATCGATATAGGCCCTAAAATGGCCTATTTTCGACAACAGTTATTAATGATTTCAGTTAGTTAGCGTGCCCCGACCCCAGCGGTGCTTGACTTTGTCCGACCAAATGGGCCCCGACCCGACCCCGGCCTATTTTATTACATGCAATCCGCCCTAATATGGTATAGTGGTAAAAACAAGGCAAACCATATTAAGGAGAGGATCATGAACTATATCCCCCCTGAAATCCTGACCAGGCTGGATGAAAAGCTGGCCCGTTTAAATTCCTTCCGACCTCTGCCACCAGCTCTTGTCCGAAAGCTGAAAGAGCAATTCGAGTTGGAAATGACCTACAACTCAAATGCTATTGAGGGCAACAGCCTGACGCTTAAAGAGACCTTCCTGGTCGTGAATGAAGGACTGACAATCAAAGGGAAACCTCTCAGGGATCATCTGGAGGCCAAAGGCCACACGGAAGCGTTGGAGTACCTCTATGATTTAACTTCCAGGAATGCCCCGGATAGCTTAACCCAAAGAGTAATCAGGGAATTCAATGGGATCGTCATGCGAGATATCGACCGGCAATGGGCCGGCAGATATCGCAACAGCAATGTCATCATCGGCGGGGCCGCACACACACCACCGGAAGCTTTTGAGATAGCTCAATTGGTGCAGGAGTTGATCCGCTGGGCAAACAGCGATGGCCGAAACCTGCACCCGGTAGAACTGGCCGCTATTTTCCATCACCGCCTGCTTCACATCCATCCTTTTTTCGACGGCAATGGCCGCACGACCCGGCTGGCGATGAATGTTATCTTGCTCCGGGCGGGATCCCCCCTGGTGGTGATCCTGAAAAACGACCGGCGAAGATATTACCGTTTGCTGGGTGAGGCCGACAGGGGGAATCTGGTGCCTTTTGCCCGTTTTATCGCCCAGGCCGTCCAGCGGACCCTGGATATCTATCTGAAGGTGGTAACTCCGGGCAAAAGAACCAGGGAAAAATTCATCACTCTGGCCGAACTGGAGAGCAACTCCAGTTTCTCAGCCAAATACCTCAATCTCCTGGCCCGAACCGGAAAACTCGAAGCCCACAAGGAAGGCCGCAACTGGCTCTCGTCGGAAGAGGCGCTCAAGAGATATCTGGATGGCAGGGAAAGAAAAAGAAGATAGCTTAAAACCCGTAACTCTATATTGGCGTTTTTCGCCTCAAAAACGTCAACATAGGCCAAAAAAAGGCCTTTTTCACAGGATGATTACACGTGATTTCAGACAGTTAGCGTGGTCCGACCCCAGCGACCAATCAATTAGTTGACTTGGCCCGCCACCCCCGGAGGTATGGGTGGGGTAAAAAAAAAGGCCCCGCAGATTGCGGGGCCTTCGTAATGATCGATATCAGTTCTTACAGCTGGGTTACATTGGAAGCCGCCGGACCCTTGGGGCCATCGACAATCTCAAAACTTACCCGGGAACCTTCAGCCAAAGACTTGAAGCCATCAGAATTGATCGCGGTATGATGAACGAAAACGTCATTACCACCATCCTGCTCGATAAAACCAAAACCTTTAGCATCATTAAACCATTTTACTGTACCTTCAGACATTTGTACTACTCCTTAAACTATTCGCGGTCTCTTTTACAAACCGCTTAATGATAAAATGCCGGTCCATTAAATATAAACCGGCCGGTAGTCTTTGCGTTCAAACAAAAAAACCACACTCCCTCGGCCTGAGGTTTGTGTGGTTAGCTTTTCCGTAATTAACGAACTACAAATAGTGACTACACAACTAAGTTATTTAACATAGCCTAAAACCTCATAATAACAAGCTTTCTTTAACAACAGAAAAAATAAAGAGGAACACCCCCTGTTTTTTGAAACAACAAGTGCCCCCGGAATTCTGCCCTGTTTCCCTATTTTGCCGTTTTCGTCACTAAAAACATCATTACAGGCCTGCATCAGACTATAATTCTTTATCATTTCAGCCAGTTAGCGTGGCCCGGCCCCAGAGTTAATGTGCCGCTTCCTTTTTTCTTCAGCACTCCGAAAAGACAAAATCGCCAGCAGGACGAAGACGGTGAGGATAATGTATTGGAATATTGATGCAATCATTTTCCAAATCACACGGTGAGTATAGAGGGCAACCTCTTCCGGGGCTTGACCAGGCAACGGAATTACCCTCTCCGCCAAGAAATGAAGGGTGAGATAGACAGCTACTCCCAGCCCCACATGCCACGGCCAGGGAATAGTCTTTAAGAAGATCCCAAATCCCTTTTTTGTTCTATTCTTCTTATCCATCAATGGCTTAAATCTCCAGGAGATATGTAAACTCACATAACAGTCGGAATTTGCCCATGGTAAATTGGCCAGAGAAGAGTCAAACAAAGGCGTGTCTCTTGCCTGAGCCTAACTGCATTCAGGCAGGAAGAATATCGCTTTATAACTTTTTTTGACCTTTCCTGCCGTTTTTTGGGCCTCAGCAAAATTACCTTCTTTTAGTTTTTTGACCAAGGTGGCTATAGCTTGATGTCCTTCTTCAATTTCCTGGGCAAATGCAGTTTTATCGACAATTGCCCCATCCATATTCCCGACCTCTGCCCACTTTATCGTCAGCCAAGCACCGTATCGTGCCCCCAGGTGCCGAAGATTTTCCGGCGCAGCATTTTCTTTCATCCCGTTCAGCACCACTTCCATAGCTTCATGAAAATCATTAACTTTGTCATTAAGCGAAACAATGCCGGCATCCGTCCTAATTTGCCACAAGGCATAGCGGACTTCCTCAAGATGAGCATGGGCCTTCTTCACCTCCCCAGACTTTAGCATGGCAAGAGCTCCTTCTCCCACCATGGCCGGGCGCTTTATCTTGCCACTGAAATCAACGGTTTCCCTCAACATATCAGGGGTGTCGTTTTCGTATTTATCTGCAAGTTTTTTCCAGGAATCGACAAACTTCGCGACAACGACAATTGCCTTTTCACGGTTCTTTACCTTGCTGGTCAGGGCCAGAGACTTCTTGTAGAGCCCATATGGTTCAACGATATCCTTGGTAAAAACAGTATAATCAGAAGCCATCCCCATACCCGGAGTGATCAACAGCAATAAACAAGCCGCAATAAATCCAATTTTCACATCACACCTCTTTCATCTTAATTTTTAAGGAAAATATTTACTGTTCACAAAATAAGCAATCCAATACGAGTGTCAACATTACTATTTAACATAACTCTAAACAACAGCTCGTGTAGAGATTGCATTCCAGAACTTTTATGGAGATAGATATAGTCTCACTTTCAAGAGATGAGTTGACTTGCATAGTCTATCTAGGGAGATCTGTTGACTGACGAATGAACCGAAGATGAGTCAAGCAAAGACGCGACCCCTTTTCAGGCCAAAAAAAGGCGCTTTTTCACAAGATGATTACTCGTGATTTTAGATGGTTAGCATGCCCAAACCCAGTCTTCATGGCCCGACCCCAGCGCCCCTAAAGGCCGCAGAGCATGTAGCCTAGAATTGGCTGGCATTTGTTTTTGCAGCCGGGATAGAATTCTTTGTGGAACCTTGTCGAGGCTTTATTTGCCTTGCCAAAGTAGAATTCGGTCAGTCCGAGAGGCGTCAGCCCTTTTTGGGCGGCGTTGTGGAGAAGTTTGGGGGCGCAGCAGTCGCCGGTTCCGGTGGGGATTCCCCGGTCTTCATAAAAGACATTCAGGATGGCACGCTGATTACCTTTGAAGTTTTGCAGTTGATACAGATCCAGAAAGACATTCATCATAGATTGGGAATATGTTCTCCGGTTTTTCCTGGCCAGATCGAGTGCTTTAAATGCCTCCTTCATCTGCCGGCGGCAATCTTTCTGGGCCGCCCGGCCACCAGAACCCATGGCTTCTTCGAACTTCAGTTTACCCTGGTCTGCTTTTTGTTGGCAGGACTCAATATCGTCAGTCATTTGCTGGACCGCCGCCTCGATTTTTGCCATAAGCTGGTAGTAGCCAACCAGATCAAAAGTCGGTGGCACCCAGCCCTCTGCTTGCCAGCGTGTATTGAACTGTCCGGAAAATGCTCGAAGCACTACGGTGTTTCCATCACCATCGACACATTCCAACACCCCAAACATCTGGCCGCCTCTTTTTTCCCAGAGGGAGTCGGTGGAGAATAGTGGCTCCGGATCTGGGCTTTGAAAGTCAATCCGTTTGTTCTGCTCGAATTCTGCCATCAGCTCCAGAGCATATTTGCGGCTGTTTCCCTCCGTCAGATAATGAACCTCATCACAATCTGGACAATACCCGTAGCAGGTCGCGTCTTTGGGAAGTGCAGTAAGCAAATGGTCTATATCGGCAATATTTTTCATGGCAACGATATAATCCGGCAAAAATATTTAGTGCCTTACTAAGCAGTAGTATCGCATTTAATACGACGAAAGCTGTCATCAAAAACAGGTAAGCCAGGACTCCGAGAAACTCAAAAATATCTTGTTAAATTATGAGCTTGCCAATGCATCAGATAGCGAACAAAGCCACGATCTTCGAACCACTTATACCCCTCAAGGGGGTACTGAAAAGAGTCCTAAAAAGTCTACGTCCACTCGAAGTCTACGCTATCTCAGCTTTAGTGGGTTAGAACAGAGGCTCCGAGTTAAATTCAAGACTCTCGCCACTCCTTGGGTGAGCAAAGGAAAGATAACAGGCATGTAGTTGCAGCGATCCCAGGCCGGTTCCAGTTCCGTAGAACTGATCGCCGACAATAGGAATTCCGAGACCGTATTCGGAAGCGGAGTGAACCCTAAGCTGATGGGTTCTGCCGGTGACAGGTTTAAACTCGATTCGGGTTTTGCCATCTTTTACCAGGAGTTTTTTCCAGTGGGTAATTCCCACCTTGCCGTGAACCGGATCGTAAATTTGCTGAGGTCTATTGTCGATATCGAGGCGAAAAGGAAGTTCGATGATACCTTTCTCGCCATCTAATTCGCCATCGAGAATGGCGATATAGCGCTTATTTACCTCGCGCTCCTGAAACTGCATAGAGATGTTGCGATGCACCTCTTTGGTTCGAGCGACCACCAACAGCCCCGAGGTATCCATATCAAGGCGGTGAACTGAGGGCTGTTCGATGCAGCCCGGATACAGTGCTTTCACTCGCTCGCTGACACAATCCAGGTTTTCCGGACCACGCCCGGGAACCGAGAGCAGCCCACTGGACTTCACTACCACGACAAATTCGGGTTCTTCGTAAATTACGTGCATTTCTTTCATAGAAGGGGAGCTGATTTATTATGAGGCGGGCTTGATATCACTCAAATTTTTTAATCATCTTTTTGCAGGTGTTTGTGCATTTTTTTAAAAGCCAAGACCCCTGAAGTAATTGCCAGTAATATTGCGACAGCCAGAGACAATTTACTAAGCATCGGGGAGCTTGAAAAAGACAGGAGATAGGAAACAAATGAGATTATAACAAAGACAATGTTCGCTACGATTGCCCCACTTGCTACCGATACGAAGATTTCAATCATTCTTTTCGAAAATGTACTGTCTTCATTTGCTGGATTCATTGGTATGTAACTTCCTGAATGTTTTTATTGGGAGGTGTGCAACTGGCAACATAAGCTATTAACCGGCAATATGGAAATTTAACTATGTTAATGGAAACATAAAAGATCCACAGTAGCTTCAGTTTTGAGGCAGGCCATTTTTAATGATGTCGGTGTAGACAATTAAATTGTCGACTCGGTCAAACATTTAGGGAGCTATACGTTGACTGGTGAACAAGCCGGAGATGAGTCAAGCAAAGACGAAACCCCTTTTCTCAAGAGATACCTGGATGGCAGGTAAAGAAAAAGAAAATAGCCTGGAACTTGTGCAACTCTATAATGGCTTTTTTGGCCTTAAAAACATCCACATAGACCCCAAAAAGGCCTGTTTTCGGCAATCATTGTTATGATTTTAGGTGGTTAGCGTGGCCAGGCCCCAGCGCTTTTTTTCAGCCACTTCCAGCAATTGCCTCAACGGGTCCTGGTGTTTGATCTTTTTCTTGGCGCTCATTTTTTCTCAAACGGTAAAGGAGACAAATTGGTCAAGAAGGGGCAGCTTCCTGATATTATACTGCCGATCCAGATAATTCTCCGAGGCACGGTTGCATTCGATCAATCCAAAAAAAGAGGCAAAATGATGCAACGCCCGGTGCGTATAACAATTCTGGACGTTTTCTTCGGCTGAGATGTAGTCAGTCCCAGCCACCTCTTCATGCAACTGGGGAAACGCCTTGATAAAGAAGTCTCCATAAAAGGTATGGAGCCGTGTTTTTGCGCCATATTTTTGGAGGATGTACAGGGTGAAAAGAAATGATTGCTGAATAAAGTATATCTCTTCGAAACCGTCTCGATAGGCCCAGTTGAATTGGGAGACATAGACCTGAAACAATTCCGGATAAAGAGCGGCTATACCATGATCAACAATCTTTTTGCGGTACTTTTGGGTAACGATAAATTTGCCCTTATACTTCCGGACGATCCCCGCCAGTTCGGCGACAATCCGCAGGCAATGCAATTCGTCAAATTCCAGCTCCGTTCTGATACTGAATATTTTCGTTCTATTTTCATATTTCACTTCACCCCAGAAGGCCCGCGCTGATTCCCGGCAGAAATTTCGCGGCAGATTGCCGGTGGCGGTTGTTTTCAGACCCTTTTCACCAATGCCGTCAACAAGCAGCGAAAGCATCCTGAGAATCGGCACATCCGGAGGCGGATTGATAATGTCGGCAAAGCTCACCAATTCCGGAGAGTCGAATGGGAAATGCAGAAAACGATACATCTGTGCCGATGAAAGGCCATGAAATTCGGCAAGGGGCGCTGAATTTTCCCGGTTCATGAAATCAGATACTATTTTCTGGGCCTCGTCACGGGACGATACTCCACCACTCTCCAGCTTCTTCCTGACCTCGTCCATGATATCCTGCATCTCATCCGGGGCGGGTTCACTAACCGTTCGGCCCAGGCAGCACTTTTTGTACTTTTTGCCGCTACCGCAGGGGCAGGGGTCGTTTCTATTTATTTTCATGCTCTTTTTTTCCATCCTCTTTGGGGAGCCAATACTGATGCTTATGATCCAGCTGCCTGCCAACTTTGCAAGACACTGGCAATCCGGGGGCGCACCTGTTCACGCGCTGCCATCCTGTCGTCCCCCCGTAGGAGAAGTTCATCGTAGCCTGTTTCCTGATGACGGATATGGGCGGTAACCGCCAGCCGCACCGCATTTTCGTCCAGCTCTTTTGCCGCAGAGCTGCGACCGACCCGGCCACTGTATTTGCGGCAGGCATGTTCGGCAATGACTTTCTCCTGCCCGACCGGACAGTTTGGAAACAATTCCCTGACCCGGTCAGCAAAGGCGACAAAGTACTCTTCGTCAAGTTCGGCCCTTCGCCCCGCAGCCTGCGCCCGGCGCAACTCCCGCTGTCCCGCATCGGTCTTGCATTCCATTTCCGCCTGCTCTATGGCTTCGTTTTCGACCAGCAGCCCTTGGCGCTCGTAGCGTTTCCGGGCACGACTCCATTTCACGACAACGGCGGCAAGCCTTGAGTGCTTGCGGGAGCGCCGGGTGAGCGCCATGTCACCTGACGGCAGAAAAACAAGATGATCCAGGTCGGCACAGCTCAAGCACGCAGCCTTTCGATCACTGCCCTGCAAAGTTATCCAGGCGCCTTTGCCAAGCTCTGCCCCACACTCATCACACTTCGAATCACGGGCAGAGATAAAGACAGTCAATTCTCCCGGTTTGTCCTTTTTCTGAATCATCACCCTTCCCCTTTAACAAAAGCCAAAAGCGAACTTGCCCCCCTCGCTTCTGGGCGTAGTGAACCACGATGCCTTAAACGAAGAAAGAAAAATTACCAGCTGATGAACCTCGCCGAGGCAAGAAATGAGAGTGCTTCCGCACCGGAGCAAATATCAGGCCGTCAATGCTTAAACTAGTGCCATTCTAAGGTGTTCCCGGAATTTTTAACTAACCACTGGGGATAAATCCGTGCCGATTTATTCCGGAATTCCTCTGTTATTGTCCCGGCCTGAATACGAGATCATCTTCATGGTTTTCTGCGGAGGGGCCTTCACTCCATATAACATAGCTGCCGTCATATATTTCGTATCCGTAATTGTAGCCATCGAAAGGATCTACAGGAAGCTTCGTTTCCGGGTGTAGAAGCTTCCAGGCAGCTAGCAAGGCATCAGAGTTCATGGGAAATTCACCTGTCTTCACTCGATACTCCTCTATAACAGTACTCAGTACCACCATGTCTTTCCTGGCTTGTTGCGACGACATAACGATCTCTTTCGGCGTTAGCTGGCGTCGTTCGTCTTGGTCTATTTGCGCCACGACCTCTGGTGTTGCTTTAGCTTGCTTGACATTTGCCATTATTTTCTGGCCAAACCCGACAGCAGCCACAGCAGGTACCACAGCAAAGCAAAGGATGAGAGCGATGGCACCTATGGTGCCACGCGATCTGGTCTCTCGATTTGTTATGAGCGTAGGCTCGACTGCGACGATCCGATCCACAAGGGGAGGATGGGAAGATAGCCAGCGGCCCAGCGTCATCCAGGTGGTATTAAGATCATTCCCCTGATTAGCAAACGAACGTAGATTGACCTTCGGTCCTTGTTCTCCACCAGCGGCGAGAATTCCTAAGCCGATCAGAGCCAGTTTTTTATCATTGCATGCCGCAAAGCCGTAACGATCTGAAGTGTATTCGCGAGCCTGCGAGTATGCGCTACCGATAAACGGGACAATCAACCCCGGCAAGAGAAACCACAATCCTCGCAGGTGTCCTGCCTTCAGGTGGCCAAGTTCGTGGGCGATAATCATGTCACGCGCCTCAGTATTTTCACCACAAGCCTCGAGAAGATCAGAGAAGAGGACAATAAAGTTGGCTGAGAACAGTTTCGTCGCCAGCGCATTGAGGGCGCCACCGGCCTGCATGACATAAACTGCAGGCGTCTTATCCAAACCAATTCGTTGCGAAAGATATTCTACCCGGTCGTAAAGATCCGGCATCTGTTCGGGGCCGAGCCGGATGGCGCTCCCCCGAAGATGGGTGATAAAGACAACATGCGAAACGAAAAAGAACAAACCCAGCATTCCTGCATAGATGATCCCGATAATCGAAATGGTGAACAAAACCCATAAGACGATCGAAGAGATCAAAACCAGAAAGAATAAAGGTCTTTCTGTGGGCCAACGTTCAACATCTACCATCTCTACAAGCTCGTCTTGTAAATCCATCAGGTTAATCTCCTGTAAATTGTTATTGCTCTGTCATGGCATGTTTGGCACCGAGGACGGCACGTGATCAGAACTACCACCAGTGAGGTTATCAAAAACTCGCTGCTAAACACTCCCCTCTCCTCTTAAAGTTACTTTTTCACCATCGAAAAGAGTCCTCTAAGGCTGAAAACAGCCCGTTTTTGGGACTAATCAAACGGATTTTCAATAACTTGACTTGGTCCGACCCCAGCTTGGGCTCAGCTTGGGATTTCCGGATGGCAGTTCCTGAGTGGTTGAATTATCCAACGCCTCTTGATACCAGGGGCTGCCAAATCCAAATATATTATGATCCGTCGGCATCACATCCAATATGACACTCTCCGATCTCCAGCGACAGACAGGCGCATCTTCGCCGCTATCTTCCTGAAATCCCTTCGACCTTAATATCTCCGCCATCTTATAATATTCGGCTCTGGTTGCCACCTCGGTGATGACATCAACATCAATAGTTGCGCGTATCGGTGGCGCAGCCGAGTCGGTAAGCAGCAGACCAGTGGCACATCCTCCAAGCAACACCAGCCGCTCAACCAGATCATCAAGCTGATGGACCGCCAACTCAAGAATCTCAATATTGGGATTTGATATTCGAGGCATAACCTTCCAGTCTGACTTCAAGTTCTTTTATCGCAAGCTTTCGCTCTCTGGCCCGACCTGACCTAATGGCATCCACCAAGGCCAACAACTCGTAAAATTCATTATCTTTCTTCGCGGCCTTTGGTGCCTTTTTATATAGCGGTTCAAGGGCCAGACCTCTGACCTCTCCTTCGGGATCAGGCCAAACCAAAGGAGGTTCCCCAGAAGGCCACCTTTGCGCGATTAAGTTGTCCAACGGTGGAGCAGCATAAGCGGTCAGCATTCCCCTCGTCATCTCACCCGGTTTTGCCCAGAAAACATACTTGAGCCCATGGGCCAGAAACTCTTCAAGGTTTCGATACTGCGGCACAATCCTGTCACCTTGCTTAAAACTAGCGTGGTAGAACTCGCCTACGCCCATTTTAACGGCAAGCCCAGCTCCCAGAGCACGCTTTACCGAGGCATGAAGCTGTGAGGGGCTTATCCCCAATTCTACAGCCAATTCAGCGTAAGACCATGATCGTTCACCAATTACAGCCAACTTCAAAAGCACATAGATATCTTGTGGTTTTAACATAACACCTATTCCTTATTCTAGATTCCAGAATAGAGAATAAGATTAATTAAAGAAAAAATCAAACTCTTATTTAAAAATCAGCTCATCCGACATCTTGAGAAACAGCAGATACGTCAACTGCTGATAATCTCGGCGGCGGTCCGGCCGGTTATGGCGAGCGTTTCGCAATCGGGCATCCCGACTGGTGAAATATGCGGGCTAGATTTAAGATGTTTTCTGACTGACTATCTTCAATTCTTGATCGTTGAAATTTCCAGTAGAAACCCTAATTTTGAAGGAGGCTATAAATGGGGATGCCGACTCCCTGAATCTGCTGCAGATTCGGCCGGATCACCGCGTGAAATATACGGGCTAACCCTGTCTTACGGGAAGATTAGAGGAGCGGGACTCTGTTTAGTACTCGCTCGGAGTCTTCGCTTACCTGACGGGTACTCAGTTTGATCCTCGCTCGGAGTTTTCGCTTACCTGACGGGGACAAGTGCCTTATCAGATTCTTTTCAAAAACCGCGAAAACAACCTGTAAGGTACTAAACCCCGAAGGGTATGAAAAAGATGAAACGGGCTCCAACCGACGTTGAGGGGTCTACCCAGATGTGGCCGTTATGGTACTCGATGATGTGGCGGCTGATCGACAACCCCAGACCTGTACCCTGCGGGTTGCCGTCACCGGCCGTACTGGTCCGATGGAATTTCTCAAAGATAATCTCCTCATCACCCGGCGGGATCCCGCAACCGTTATCACCGATCTCGCAGCGGACACCGTCAGGTTGGTGCTGCAAGACAACCTCAACTCGACCGCCATCCGCCGGGCAGAACTTAACCGCATTGGAAAGAAGATTTATAAAGACCCGCATCAATCGATCGTGGTCGGCAAAAAGGAGGACCGGTTGATCCGGCAGCTCGGCGCTGAGAGAGATCCCCTTATCGGAAAAAAGCTGGCTGGTGGAGTCCAGGGCCTCGCGGGTCAGTTCCACCATATCAAGATCCCGCATCTGCCAATCGGCCTGACCGGCCTCGATTTTTGCCAGATTCAAGATCTGGTTTATCAACCTCGTTAATCGCTCGGTTTCCTTGACGACGATGTTCAGGAACTTCTGCCGCTCAGATTGGTTTAAATCAGGATTATCCTGCAGGATCTCGGAAAAGGAGCGGATAGAGGTCAGGGGGGTGCGGAGCTCATGGCTGACCGTTGAGACAAACTCATCCTTCAAACGGTCAAGCTCCTGTAACCGCAGGTTGGCATTTTGCAGTTTATTGGTCGCCTCCTCCAGTTCCCGAGACTTCAGCTCCAGGCGGCGACTGTACTCAATCACCTGCGAGGTTTCATCGAGAATGCCTAGCAACCCCTCCTGGCTGATCTCTTCACCCTTAACCACCGACGACACCATAACCCGAGCCGAAGCGGCCCCAATGACACCGGCCAGAAGCTTCTCGGCAAACTCAACCAGATCGGTGTCGGCCTGCATCCCGGCCGCCAATTCGATATCCCTACTGCGACCGTAATCCTGCAAGGCTCTCTCGGCCTGCCCCTCCCCGATGAAACGAGCCAGAAGTTTCTTTAATTCGGTGATCATGGCCTTGCCGTGCCATATGAGGGGCCCGCCGCTATGGCGATAGACGTCAACAAATAAAGATGCCTGAATACGTTCCATAGTGGTCTGGCGGTTCATGAGCGAGATGGTCACCAGGAGACCGAGATTAGCCAGCATACTCCAGAATACCGAATGGGTGATCGGATCGAACATATCAAGACCAAGGAGCTGATAAGGCCGAAGCAAGCTAATGCTGAAGGGTCCATGCGCCAGGAAGGAGGCGACCGCTGCATTGGAACCGGCAAAAGTGGGGATGAACAGAGTATAGGCCCAGATCGTGAACCCGGCCGTCAGTCCGTAAATGGCCCCCCGGCGGCTGGCACCCTTCCAGAAGATGCCAAAGAGCAGCGATGGCGCAAGTTGCGCCACGGCAGCAAAGGAAATCAGGCCGAGGGAAACCAAGCCCACCGACTCGCCAATGATCCTGAAATAGATATAGCCGAGCAGCAGCAGAACAATAATGCAACCTCGCCGAATCGCCAAAACCATGCCACTCAGATCCCTTTGCCTGAGCAGCGGGATCTGCAACAGGGCCGCCATAACCAGCTGGTTACAGATCATGGTCGATAAGGCGATGGTCGCGACAATCACCATACTGGTAGCGGCCGACAGGCCACCGATATAAACCAGGATACTCAGGAATTCCTGATGGGCGGCCATAGGCAACATGAGGACAAAGATATCCGGATCCACTCCGACAGTGCCAAAGCGCAGGATCCCGGCCATGGCGATGGGCAACACAAACAGATTGATGGCAAAGAGATACAACGGGAAGAGCCAGGCCGCCTTAGCGACATGCTCCTCGTTGACATTTTCCACCACCAACACCTGAAACTGTCTGGGTAGAAACATGATCGCAGACATCGACAGAAAGGTGAGGGTAAACCAGTTTGTATGGCCCCCGGGCAGAGCGGCAAAGGTCATCAGATTTTGTAGTTCAGGGACATCAGCCATCCGCCCGAACAGATCAAAAGGGCCATCGAACAGGAAGAAGGTTATATAGATCCCCGCAACACTGAAAGCCACCAGCTTGACCACCGACTCGAAGGCAATAGCAGCCACCATCCCCTCATGCCGTTCTGTGGCATCGATATGACGGGTCCCGAAAAGAATAGAAAAGGCCGCCAGAATTACAGCCACCGCAAAGGCGGTATCGTTCCAGATGGTTGGCGAATGATCATGCAGCCGCTCAAGATCCGGATAAGAATGCATAAATGTAAAGGTCCGGGAGATGGCCTTTAGCTGCAGGGATATGTAGGGGACGGTGCCGACCATGGCAATAACCGTCACCAGACCACCGGCCAGGGCGCTCTTACCGTATCTGGAGGCGATGAAATCGGCGATGGAGGTGATTCTCTGAGCCTTGGCAATACGGATTATCTTGCGCAATACCAACCACCAGAGTGCCGCCATCAGAGTAGGGCCCAGATAGATGGGCAGGAAACCGATGCCGGTTGCTGCGGCCCGTCCTACACTTCCGTAATAAGTCCAGGCCGTACAATAGACCGCAATCGAGAGGGTATAGGTATAGGGGTTACTGATAACGGAGCGTCCGGCGTCTGCCCGATTATCGCCATAGGAAGCAATGCCGAACAAGAGCGCCAGGTAGACCAGCGAGATCAGGAGGATTAGCCATTCCGGCAACATAGCAACCTCCTAAGGTCCGGTTTCCGGCGTTGATGTCGGCGAACCCCGTTTGCGCATAACAAGGGCCAGCACCATTATGAATAGGAACCATAGGGAAAAGATGTAAAGATAGAGCAGGGGCACACCGCAAAAAAACAGTTTTTTGCTGACCAGGCCCAACAACGGGTAGTTAAGGGCGATAATCCCCAGAAAGACCAAGGCAATCAGCCGTTCGTTTATTCTTTTCTGCTCAGCCATCGGTAGCGCCTCCCGGAGCAAGGGGCAAAGGCAGGCGAACCAGGGCCAGGCCTGGCTTCTCCGCCATTTGGCTCCATAGATCGCTGCCATGGCTCCGCAGAATATCGGCGCCACTTGGGCTACCGGCCACCTCACTCAATGGTAGACGCCGCCACTCTTCGATGTCGGTGGCATTCAAGGGCTGCCCCTCCCAGAGCAGATCGAGATAAATGAAACGCCCCGTTGCCTCGGGATAGAAATGAATCTCTGTGAGACTTATTTTGTTTTCCAACAGAAAATCATAGAGCGAGAGCAGTAATTGCTGGAGCCAGCGATCATCGACCAGGATATTCTGTGAGTCACATTTGACCAGCTGGTTCAACCCCAGGGAACTGCCGGCCAGGGCCAACACCTGGCCAACCAGAGCCACACCGTTGCTTGGCCCCAGATTACTTCGACCAGACGGAATCTCCCTGCACAGGTCCGCAAGATCATCAAATGTGCGGGTCAGGCTGACACTCTCCTGGCCAATGACATTTTCAAAGGCACTCCGCATAACCGGAGACATATCGGGATGGGCCAATAGATTTTCAGCGGCTGCCTTCAAATTTGCCAATGGGCCGCGTAGTTTTTCAATGGAATCACAGCGTCTGCCATCCGACAACAAGGGATTTTCGGCATACTGCGCCTCGCTGAAGGTCAGAAGGTAAAAGGGGGAATCCACTGTCGAGCGTCCATACCAGCAAAGTCGGCAATCGAAAAGATGATTGGCATCTCGCTCCGCACAGAGAAAATCAATTGTACTGCCGGGAGTTTGTTGAAGGTAGGCACGAGCCCGTGCCAGGAAGGGTCCGGCGAAGAGTTCTTCAAGCCCGGTGGTATCGAAGGAGGTCCTACCCAGCTGCCGACCGGCCGATCGATTGGCGGCCAGCACAACACCTGCTGCATCACATAATATCACCCCCTCCCGGACCTGCTCAAACAGATCGCTCAGCAACTCAGAAAGGGATGTTAAGGAGAAGGAATCAGTCATGGCGCCTTTTGCTGCCCGTCCCTGGAAACGGCCAGATTCGAGCCCAGGATCACCCGCACCTTACCCACCAGTTCCTGGTTGGAGAAGGGCTTGCTGACATAATCATCCGCCCCCATGGCCAGGCCCTTTTCTCTATCGGCAGGATTACTCTTGGCCGTTAACATCAAGATATAGAGCTCGGTCAGCTGCGGGTCGGCGCGCATAGCCTGACACACCTCATAACCATTGGGACTCGGCAGCATGACATCGAGAATAACCAGGTCAGGCAAGCACTGACGGGCAATTGCCAGGGCTTCCTCCCCGTTTTGGGCGACCAACACCTCGTACCCCTCCTTCTGCATCAGAAATTTCAGCGATAAGAGGATATTGGGTTCATCATCGACCAGCAGAACCGTGGGCGTCATCACATATCTCCTGTCTGTAACACCATTAACAACGTCACCATTTCCGGGCATCCTACCTGATTGAAATGGCAAGCGCAAGCGATCCCCCCCCCAGTTCGAACAGCCATTAATTTAAAAAAGCAAGCACTAAAAGCTATTGTATTTTCAGTCTTATATTGTATCAAGATAACTATTCAGCGTACTGTCCGGGAAACAATTAAAACCTCCGAACTGTAACTGTTTAGCATCGCCTCATGTACAAGGAAGAGGCCTGTGAACAGGTAGCGACCGAAGGGAGACCTCCGATGCACCTGTATGTAAACAGGCCAATGACGCAGTAGATGTGGTGATGCTGAAAGTTACAATGGTTACTTGTTTGATGAGCCGACAGCGTTAATGAAAATGATCATCGAGCCGCGTAGCCTTGGTG
>DAOVJK010000128.1 GCA_030673265.1 Pseudomonadota bacterium
ACCGCGTTCAATGAGCTCCTTGGTCGGGATGGTCTTCAGCCATTCGATATTGGCTTCGAGCCGCTGGCGTTCCTCCAGTTTTGCTTTCTGCTCCCGGTATTGCGCTTCAAGATTATTCCAGAGCCGGGCCGGAACTTGCGTTACCAATTCGAGACGGTTGGCTGTTTCATATGATACCGGTTGCTCTCCTTTCACGATCCGGGTCAGGGTCTGCTCGGTCAGCCCGGTTCTCATCGCCAATTCCTTTTGGGTCATTCCCAGAGATTCCATAACTTCCAGTAAGGTAACTCCTGGTCGTACGGCATAATCAGGCTCAAATTCATATTTTTTTTGGGCGGTCAGCATGGCTGTTCTCTCTTCTTTTAATGCGTATCGGCTATTGCAATGATTTCAATTTCAGTGACATCTTCCCAGTCCAGACCAACACCTCCCCGTTCAGGGAGAGGCCCATTGGCAACGATAAACAACAGACGGTAAGGGTGTTCCAGATCGACGGATAATTGTCCTGCCCTGTTGCCCGTCAATTCATGACATCTGGGTGGGGGCAGGTGGGAGATATCGGCAAGGGTTGGTGCTGCGTTAAGTTCCATCATCCTCTGCTGCAGCTTCTGGCTGCATTTAGCGCCCAGTTGCTTCCAGGACTCAGAGCTTATTGAACATATTCTCTGTAACTTTCATGTCTTAAAGAATATCCGCACGCCGCCCTCTAGTCAATGATTTTATTAACACAACATGTTAATGATTTTTACCATACACGCGAGAAGAAATGCTGATGTGCTGCCCAGAGGTCACAAAGAGTCTTAGCTTTTCCCTACCAACAAAACCCCAGTCTAGCCGAAAACCAGCAGATGGTAAATCAAATCGTCAGGCGTGAGAGTTAAGAATCAATTGCCCAATACCACAATCCTTAAATAGGAACATTCACGGTTATCGGGGTAACCCAGAGTGTTCTTCGAAAATTCTGGACACTCGCTCTCTATCTCTTTATCATGCATTAGTTTGCCTCTTTGATGACTTTAAACTAGAAGACCCCAATGACAGAATTCTTTGATCTACATTTGTTTCAGACCCTCGGCCAACCGATCATGGTGGCTATCCTGGCGCTCTCGGTGCTACTCGGACTGCACGGGGCCGTAAATCTATGCAGGCCCGAACCCTGGCGCCAAAGGGAAGCCTGGCTGGGCCTGGTGGCAACAACCACGTTGTTCGTCATCGGTTTTCTATTGATCTGCTGGCTGCACCTGCGAATCTACCTTGAACTGCCCCTGGAAATGACCGACCAGCTGGCCGACTGGCTCAACCGGCAACTGGCCGCCGCCAACAACAGCGCATCCTATGGCATGCCCTTATACGACAAGAGCAATCCCCCCCGTTACGTCATACCCATGTGGATTGAAAATGAAAAATACTATTTCTGGTTCATGTGCTATGCGTTAATGGCAGTTGCCGCCTGGCGCCGGCTGAGCAGCCACCGCTTCCGGGCAACCCTGCTGGTGCTACTGACCATCCAGACCACCATCCTGTTTTTTGTCAGTAACCCTTTTACAGAGACGCTGCCCAAGTTCTTCGGCGAGATTAGCCCCTGGTTTACCGTAAATCCGGCTCCCATGGCCAGGGCCGGAATATTCATGAAGCTCTACCCCAAAATGATTTTTTATTACAACGCCCATTACATGTGGCTGCACCCGCCAATGCTTTTTATTGCTTACGGCTGCATAACCCTGACCTTTATAACCTCACTATTCATGTTGGTCCGCCGCCAGCTGGAAATTGAGAAACTTGGCTATGACTACGCCAAACTCGGTTATTTCATGCTGACCCTCGGCATGCTGCTCGGCTATCCCTGGGCTTTGAAGGCCTGGGGACCGAACTGGTGGTGGGATCCGAAGATCTGCAGTTCGATCATGATGTGGGCCATCTACAGCACCTATCTCCACACCCGGCTCTACGCCAATAAACCAATCATGTGGTATTTTTCATCAATCCTGGGAATCTTATGCTTTGCGGCCATGATCTTCACCTTTCTGGCCTCATTCTTTTTCCCCGGCGAACACACTTTTCAATAGGACTGCCATGCAGAAAAAAGCCTCCTATGACTTCTACCTGATCCTGGCCACCACCGTGGTTCTGGCCGCAATCTCGGCGATCTGCATCTGGGCAATGTTCTATTTCAAGATAGCCCAGATCCACGAAATGGCCCCAGCCGTGAAAATTGCCTGGCAGAACCGGATGAACACGATCATCGCCCCGTTCATCATTGGTCTGATTGTCCTGCTCGGCATCTGCGTACCCAAAAGGCTCTTGCCCACCACCTGGTTGAACCGCTTTGCGGTACTGCTGATCACGGTCGCGGCTTTGACCAGCTGGCTGGCCGGAGTCAAGAGCGGCCTGCTGCTGATATTATGCGCCTCACTGGTCTTACAACTGGTAATTCTGATAATGGCCCTGTTCGGCAGCGCCCAACTCAACTTTGAAACAAAGGGCTACTGGTCCCGGATCGGATCCTCACTTATCCATCTGGGACTGGTTCTTTTTATTCTGGACCTCTTTTTCCACCGGATGCAGGACTTGCATTTGTTGCTCTTCTGGATAACCACCGGTGCCACCGTTCTGGGTATGACCTTCTGCTTTTATGCAGATTCTATTGTTGAAATGGTCAGAAGAAAATAAGAGGTGTTTAATCTATGGACGCACATTACCGGATAGCAATCTTCGGCTCAGCCTGAATTAAGGAAGGGGACAGAATATAACGAGGTGGTCAGTATCTCCAATGGGCTGGCAAAGGCCGGGTTTGCTCAAATGGCTGGAAGAAGAAGTAATGGCACGAAGTCTTTGCGACCGTAAGGAAATCCATAATGTCTTTCATCTGACTTCGGCGGATCAGGTCATCGAATTTATAAAACAGGCCCATGCCGACCGGGCCAGAATGGAACATATCTGTGTCAATCATGATAAGTACCGGGTTGAATTTAGCTGACTTCGCCTAAATTTCGGCCTTACCGATAATAACATCTTAGCCCGCAATATGGAGGCTGGCAGGTTGATCGTGGTGCACCCGCATAAAAAAGGTCAATTCTGAAGAGGGATGCTGACCATCTTGCCAGCAGTGTCACGGCAACGAATTTCACCGTTTATCTCACCCTTCTCGACCGACCGATCAAGCTGCAGGGAAACCGTCATTTTTCCCGGCGCCACCTTATGGAGCAACCATTTGGCCACGCCCTTGTTGGGCTTATATTTTTTTAACTCTGGTTCGGCCGCAACCACTTTAACCCCTTTGGGCAGATGCTGGACAACAATCACCAACGGTGGGGCCGGCGAACTGATCATAAGTTCAATTTTGATCTCCTGGCCCGCCCCTTTCAGGTAGCGACCTGAGACCAGATTTTCAGCGTCTGCCGATAAAGGGCAGATCAAGATACCCGCAATTAAAACCACCAACCCGAATCGACAAAAACCCATAACCTTTTCTCCTACGCGAAACTTCATGGCAATACCTCGTACTGTCCAGCCTTGCTATTCCAGTGATAGCCAGTCGAAGCCCAGATCTCATCAACCAAATCACGATTAAACTCAAAACCCTCTATATCCCCGAAAAGATCATAAACGATCAGGATCTCTTCATCATCAATTCGATTATCCCGATTATGATCGGCCCAGTGATAATTGGCGATCTGCAGCTGATTATCACTGCCTGTGGCCGGAGAAGAACCGCTCATGGGTCCGGCCAGGATCCGGCCGTTGAAAACCAGCATGGTGTGTTCCGGGACCAGCGGCGCCTTGACCAGATAGGCAAAAACCTGTTTATCGCCCTCCAGTCGGGAAACCCACTTGACCTGACCTGAAGTTTTACCGACGGAAGTGAATCCAGGTATCGCCATAATCGGCTCACAGCCGGGCGGCAGATTTTCTTTGAGGAGCAGGGAAAAAGACACCGGTTCTGATGATGCAACCCTGATCAGTACCGGGAATTGCTGGCCACCAGGAACATGGGGCGGCAGCATCCGGCTGGCGGTGACAGAAACCGTTGGCTGAGAAGACTGGGAAAAATATTTCGCCACCTGCAGGACAACCACTACCAGCGTAACCAGCAAGATGACCGATAGATGGCGTTTTAACTTGGTCGAGAGCACCGGCTTGACCGGCAGCGAAGGCGGGCTGGGGTCATCCGGGGCAGCTGGAGCTGTTTCCTCCGAGCGGGTCTCAAGAATATCGACCACCGATACCCCAAGGGCCTCGGCCAACTTCTCGGCATTGTCCCCCTTGATGGAAGGATAACGGCGGTTTTCCCAGCGCGAGATCGTTTCGGTGGTAACCCCGACCGCCGTGGCCATATAGAGCTGGGTCAGGCCTTGTCTTTCACGAAACTCTTTAACCTTGGCCCCGTCAATCAGGACCATGGGTTTTATCTGTGATTCAATTTCATTCATTTTGCTGATCCGTTGAGATTTATCTCGGAAGACAAAAGAAACCTAACAGTTAAAAGGCCAAGATAGCAACCCTAAAAGCATCCTGAGTAAATTAAGATTGGGCTATCCCAAAGACTTACCAGAATCGAGTCTGCCCGGCAATTAGGGTTTCCCTGGGAACGAGGGAGGAGGGTTTTGAAAAGTACCTTGAGGGGGATAAACCCTGTGGACCGGGGTCCATAAACACCTACATCGACCGACGCAGCGAAGTTGACAAGCGGCCCCCAAGAGACTTCGCCAGGGGAAAAAGACCATTGCCGGCCTGCCATCATCATTGGCATGTCGGGTAGACATCGCCTGATGTCTCCTTTTTTATGTCGATTTTTCAGCGTACCATAAATTCAAAGGAAAGGGATCGACCCATTCAACACACTTCAGATAAGGGAGAAGAACATGAAAACCCAAAAAAACATCACCACAATAGTTGCCATCACCATCGGCCTGACCTTAGGAATAGGTGTGGCTCAGGCCAATGAACAGATCAAGGCGCCGGCCAAGGCCATTACCATCACCGGTAAAAAACCGGTTAAATTCAACCACACCAGCCATTTGGAGCTGGGGATCGCCTGCGCTGAATGTCACCACGACCAACAGCATAACCCCCGGACTGCCGAAACCATAGGCGCTCTACCCGACAGCGGTATCTTACAATGCGCCACCTGCCATAACAGCGATTTCACCAATCCGAAACTACAGAAACGTAAAATCATCTTCCACACCAACTGTAAAACTTGCCACGAAGCTGGTTTAAATGGCAAAAAAGGCCCGACCAAGTGCAGTAGCTGTCATATCAAGAAAAAAAGAAAAGCCATTGAAGGCTGCTGAGCCCTGATTCTCACCAGCGGAACCACCATTCTCACCTGCCCAGGGCGGTTGAGGCTCCAATCCGGAGTTTTAACCGCCTTTTCTTTGCCATATTCTCAAATAAGTTTTAAATAACTCAAATATAAATTTTAATGACTTCTGCGGAATAGCAATGGCCAGAAAGAAGAAAACTATACCTAAGCTAGGTAACGAGAATTTTTACAAAACATTCGGGGTGACGCCGAAAAACAGGGTCGGCTTCGTCGAAGAGCTGGAGAATAATCTGGCCCATCAGGATATGAGCTCTATCCTCAAAGAAAAAGCCGGGCCTGATAAAGCACCGCTTTCCGACCGCGAAAAGCTCAAATCCTATCCTCATCCCCAGGACGAGCTCGACCTGCACGGCAAAACGGGTCCGGAAGCTGAAAGAAAAACTGCCACTTTTATCCGCGAAACCGCTTCCCTGCACCTCCGAACCATCCGCATCATCACCGGCAAGGGCCTTCATTCAGATGGCCCTGCCATCCTGCCCGATGTGGTGGAAACAAAACTGAAGGAGCTGCAGGCCGAGAATCGAATCTTCACTTTTGTCTGGGAAAAAGGCGAAAAGCACAAAAGCGGTTCGGTGATCGTTTACCTGCCTTAATTGCCACATTCCAATAACCTTCTCCCTTCAAACGGAGTCAGCGAAGACTCAGATCGGCGGCGCAATGGTCACCAGAATCCTGATATCGGTGGTTGCCTCTACTCCGTGCGGCTCAATAATGTCGCAGACCAGGATTTCACCCTGCTTGGCCGGGATCTTTGCCCCATTTTCGCCAAGGAAGAAGCCCTCCCCTTCAATAACCTGAATCGATAACTGCCCTTCCAACTCGTGGGAATGAACCGGGAAAGTCTTGCCGGCCGGAATATTAAAATTGATGATCCGGAACCAGGCGGAATCATGAATCAAAAACTTCTTCATAACCTTCTCGTCAAAAATTCTGGTTTCATTAAGATCGGTTTTTTTCATTGTCTACAACCTCCGCTTGATTTGTTTTTTCTATAACGGTTCAGCAGCTCTCCACCTGGGCACGATGATCTTAGCCTAGCTCGCTTACCTGTACACATCTGAACCACTGTTGAACAGCTACAATTCGTTGGCTCTTACGATACTGGCCATTGATCTGAATAGTGACGTTCATTCACAGTCTCGCCCAAAACCCAGATTAATTCTTTGACCCAGGTCAACTTGCGCTGAATAATTTTCTTGATCGTTGCGTTGCCCTCAAGATGGCATTCATTCCTGGCTTCCATTGAGGAGACTAATGTCCAGCAAAGAGCAGAACCTTACCTTCCCAAAAGCAGGTATCCTGAAATTTTAGTCACAATTCACGAGAACTGTTTGCCAGATAGCCACCATTCTGGCAAAATCAGATTAGGATACGATCCAATTTTCCTTCTACACAGGGATGAATAATGACTGCCATACCTGATGTTATCACAATGACCAGAGAGCTGATCAAGATTCCCAGCGAATCCTCGGAGCCGGTCGCCACTAGCACCGGTGGACCAGAAGTTAGGATCGTCGAGTACCTCAGCCAGATCTGCCGAGCCGCCGGAGTTGAATATTATACGATGGAGGCCTTGCCCGGCCGGGAAAATCTGGTAGTACGCCTGCCGAATCCAGGCGCCCCCCGGTTGCTGATCGTCGGCCATATGGATACGGTCAGCGGTGGCGGCATGCAGGATCCATTCAGCGGCGATCTGCGGGACGGGATAATATTCGGCCGCGGCGCCTGTGACGATAAGGGGCCTCTGGCCGCAGGCTTTTCAGCGATGTTGGATCTCCATCGGGAGCTGGGGGTCGCCCCGGCCTACGACATCACCTTTGCCACCACTATCGATGAAGAATGCACGATGAGCGGGGCCAAAAAATTGGCTGAGGAACTGGCCGACTGGGATCTCTGTATCGCCCTCGAGCCCACCGATCTCAAGATCATCCGGGCCCATAAAGGCGTCTACCGCTGCCAAATAGTTACCAGGGGTAAAGCGGCCCACTCCTCCCACCCGGATCAAGGCATTAACGCGATCAGCGCTATGATGCCGATCATCTATGATCTTGAGCAGTTAAGCGCAGTTTTAAAGAAAAAGTCTGACCCGGATCTTGGTCGGGCCAGCCTGGCAATCACCAAAATTAAGGGTGGCGACTCCCTAAATACCATCCCCGATTACTGCGAAGCCGGGATCGATATCAGATTATTACCGGATATGCAGAGAGAAGAAGTGACCGAACTGGTCAAAAAATGCGTCGCCGATAGGGGTGAGGTCACTGAGATCTACAGCTGCGATGGTATCGATACCAAGATGGACAATGCCCAGATTAAATCGTTAATGGCCAGCATCAGGGCCGGCGGCAACGACCCCGGGCCGATTACCGCTTCTTTCGCCACCGACTGCTCCCACCTCCATCATAAAGGGCCATGCATCGTCTGGGGACCAGGTGATATCCACCAGGCCCATCAGACCACCGAATATATCGCTGTGGCCCAACTGGAACAAGCTTACCACATCCTCAAAAACTTTCTGGCCGGGTGATAGCCATGGGTGGTGATATATTAGTGCCGCCGCAGGTAATGCTCTTCGATTACGGCGGCGTTCTGGCCGAAGAGGGTTTCACCGCCGGACTCAAGGCCATTGGTGCGGCCCACGGCCTGGAACCAGACCTCTTTTTTCACCAGGCCACCGAGATCATCTATGCCTGCGGTTACGTTATCGGCAAAGGTACCGCTGCCGATTTCTGGGACTTGGTCCGCCGGGAGTTAGCCATTGAGGGCAGTGACGACG